>NZ_JAUBVJ010000001.1:152654-213251 GCF_036702785.1 Microcoleus sp. AR_TQ3_B6
ACTCCGACGCCGACTCCCACAGCAGCACCGACTCCGACTCCGACTCCGACGCCGACTCCCACAGCAGCACCGACTCCGACTCCGACTCCGACGCCGACTCCCACAGCAGCACCGACTCCAACTCCGACTCCGACTCCGACTCCGACTCCGACTCCGGCTCCAACTCCGACGCCGACTGCTTCGAGGATTCCGATTCCGCCGACAGTTAGCGTGCCTGATTCGCCCCTGCGGTCAATTAGTTCGATCGCCCCCACGCCGCATCCCGGACTATTGCCAATGCCCGGGCAGACGCCGATATTCCCGACGGTGCCGAACCCGATATCCTTACCTCCTACACATTTTGGGTTCTAGGCGCGATCGAGCAAGCTCCTGACACGCCAGTTGCGAGTGAGTGAATTAACTCGCAACTGTTTTCGTCTACTAAACAAATTCTTGTCTTCTCCTAATCGATTCGCTCCTGACACACCAGTTGCGAGTGATATCATGTCCGGTCGATTACCCTTCCTCAGGTAGGGGTCCGTGAGCCAACAAGATCTGCCAACAATTTCCAATCTCAAAAACCCGCCCGGCCGAGATATTATGGTCAATCTATCGGACATGATATGAGTGAATTAACTCGCAACTGTTTTCGTCGAGTAAACAAATTCTTGTCTTCTCCGAGAAGATAACGGTAGACATTGGTAGTATTTGACACTCCCCGGTCTAAAGACGCGGGGATTCTACATTCATCGACAAAACTTGCTCAACCAGGGTTGCCCCAAGTAGAGTAGCGGTTCCATCTCCTGTAGCGTTAATTCGGCTGTGTCCAAACCTATTTTTACCTAAATTGAGAATATTTATTGCTGCATTTGTATCTCTCTGTAACTCACATCCACAACTACATTTATGGGTGCGAGTTGACAGAGTTTTCTTAACTATTGCACCACAATCACTGCATTTTTGTGATGTGTAATGAGGTGGAACCGCAACAGCTTTCGCTACCTAATTTAACAGCAAAATATTCTAACCATTGACGGAAAGCAGCCCAAGCTACATCATTTATAGACTTGGCAAGGCAATGATTTTTTACCAGGTTCTTAACATTTAAATCTTCATAGACTACTAAGGCGTTAGCCTTGCACACGTTACGCGCAACTCTTTTTGCGTGTTCACTCCGTTGTCTATTTACTCTTAAATGTTTTCGAGCGTATCTGGCCCGTGCTTTTCGTCGTTGGTTCTTACCTTTCTCCTTTTTGTAAATCTGTTTTTGAGCGTGTTTAATCGCTTTTTCTGCTTTCTTTAAAAACTGTGGATTTGGTTCATGGTGTCCATAGGAATCCGAATAAAAATACTCTAGTTTAACGTCTAAACCAATTTCAGCGTCAGCTATTCTCGGCTCTGATTGAACTTCTATATGCAAGCAAAATTAATATAAAAACCATCAGCCCGTTTAAGGAGTCGGACTCGTTTGATAGATTTTACAGAATATGTATGAATCTCCCATTTTCCCAATAATTTCACTTCACCAATAGCTTTTTTGTCGGTAAAAGTTATACGCCGTTTTGTTGGATGAAGTGACCAGCCGCTAGTTTTATATTCCACGCTCGCGGTTATCTTTCTGGAACCTCGGAAAGCCTTTTTTTCCGGGTTTTTGGGATTGACAATTACTGTAAAATCTATCAATAGCTATCCAGGCTCTTTCAGTGGCAGACTGACACGCCATTGAATTGAGTTATTCTACAAACTTAAACTCTTTTCGCAATGCTGCCCTTGTAATTATTCAAAGCTATCCTATTGAGCTTGGCTTCTTTGGGCGCATCCATCCAATAGCGTATAGCCTTGTTTCTGATGAACTGAGTAGTTCTAATAGCTTTATTAATAGCTAATTTTTGCTTTTGGCTAACTACTGCTTTGTACTCTAATACCAGCATTGCATTATCACCTCCTTGGTAATTTCTCCTGTTAACTGCTATAGTAACATGATTGTATAGCCATTGTGAGGCATTAAGGAAGAACAAAATATCAAATATTAGGCTGAGCCAAAAGCGTTACTATAAGTTACTCTTATTGTCTGCTCAATCAGATAGAACTATTAGCAGTCTCCTGGATGAATGGATAGATTCTTTGCCTGAACCACAAAAAGAAAACTTCACGGCAGGGTAAACCCTGCGGAGTGGCTTTCATCCCTGGGCTGAGGCCACAGGGTGTTCAGCCTACTTTTTTATAATCACATAGGCTCCCGTTTAAAACCAGCGCGCGCTCAGCATCCGACTAAGCGAAAAAGTTTCGTAGTAAAAGTAACGGATCGGCACCCAAAAACGTAACGCATTGAATAGCACTTTCAATATTTTGTTGAAAGCTTTGAGAGATACCTCCCTATCAGGCATCGCTAAAACCGATGCCCGAGGGGCAATACACAGTAGATTTAGGTGAATTCCTAGGTTTACCGGGTTAAATGTATCTGAAAACTCATGCACGCCATGCACTCAAAACTCAAAACTCAAAACTATTTAAGACCTTGCGGAGTCTCGGCCGAGTCTTGTGGCGACTCCGCTGGAGAATCTTCTAGGGGAGATAATTGTTGGGTGTACCCCAAGAGCGATCGGAGTTTCATGCGGTGGATGTAAGGCCAGCCGCCATTGGCTTCAATATTCTTGAGTAGTTTGTAAAGTGCTTGGCGGTTGTCGGGAAAAGACGCTTGAAATAAACCGTCCCGAATTTCCCGGTGCGAAGCTTCCAGCGTCCGCAGAACGGCCAAAAGCAGCAGACTGTCTCCCTGACAACTTTCGGCTAAAGTCCGAATCGCCTCTGTCAGCGATTGCATTTGAGACTGCAACTTTTCTGACTCTAAATCTTTGCCGTTGTCCATACCGCTGCTTCCTTTGAAATCTACAAGGCGTTTGTCCCCAGCCTTTTGGTCAGCCGACTAATCGAGCTAGTCGCGATCGCCATTCGGGGCCATAAGCAAAGTAACTTAAGTAGGTTGACTTAAGCAATATTAATTTGCAGTCCAAGTCAGGAAAAGAGCACAACCCGTCGTACCATGTGTATTGGGCTGGGATCCGAACATGATTGAGAAATCATAAGTTTTTGCTTATTTTCACTCTCACTAGCTTGATTTTGTGAGTCAATGCCGGTGTCCGTGAAGCGAGCGATTGGATCCAAATGCTGCCCAAAGCGCTGGCTGTGCCTGCAGGTGGGCAAATATATTTTGCTCGAAGTAGGGCTTTTTCTTAAGTATCAGCCGGGAAGCCCAAGGGGTGTATTTAGAGGGGAGTTAAAGGAGGCGCCCCGGCCTCTTTACCCTGAATCAATCACGCCTCTCGAGTTCTCGGCGTGGCGGTCCCTGCTTGGGAAGCTGGCCAATTATCTTTCCGGAGCATCCTGATTTTCAATGTACTTTCTGGCACGTTGAAACAGTAATGAAGAAAGTGGCGGTGGTTCTACGTCACTCAAAAAAGCCCTTGCCTCCAGCGAAAAAGAAGCCTGCAGTCGAACGGTACGACCTTGACCGTCAGGTTTGTTAACTATAATCCGATGTTGGATATTGAGGTTGGCAGTCAACGACCCTGGTCTAAAGACACGCTGGCTTCGGGCCTGAAAGCTTGAATCACAGTTGACCAGACTCAGTACCTGCGTACTACGTTAACGGTAAGAGTTAAAGACCCACCAGGGGATGCTTTGCATAGTTCCTTGAAGCGCGAAATTTAGGATTAAACAGATTTATGGGGTTAAGTCAGTGTCCTAAATATAGTATCGACCGTTAACTAAAGCGCAAGCTAACATCACCCCTCTCAATTAGGCTCGAAAGAGCAAACATTATGCGTGAGCGGGTTGCGACCTTTGAGGTGGTAATTGTCAAGAGTGAAAGTACACTACATTCATTACACCTTTTCTAGCAATCCCCGTGTAATGGAAAGATTCACGGCGGTTTCAACCGCCGAGCCGTTTCCCTCTCAGCGTCTAAAGAGGCTGAGGAACCCACTTACCGAATTTTTTTATGAAATATCGTGCTTTAATAGTTGCACTTTTAGCATTTTGCATGAGTGCGCTGGTTGCTTGTTCTTCTGCTCCTGACACGACGGTGGCGACTACCGAGGTGCTCACCTACGACGAGATTAGAGGTACTGGATTGGCTAATAACTGCCCTAGCTTGGCAGAAACTTCTCGGGGATCGATCCCTATCGAAGCGGGCGCCACCTATAAACTGACTGGTTTGTGTTTGCAGCCCACAACTTATTTTGTGAAGGAAGAACCAGCAAACAAACGCCAAGAAGCGGAATTTGTGCCTGGTAAATTGCTGACGCGGTTCACGTCGAGCATTGACCAAGTTCAAGGTACGCTCACGGTGGGTAATGACGGGACTCTGACTTTCAAAGAAGAGGACGGCTTGGACTTTCAAGCAATTACGATTCAATTACCGGGCGGAGAGCAAGTACCTTTCTTGTTCACTATTAAAGAGTTGGTAGCCAGTTCCGAACCCGGAGTGGTTGCTATCAATACTTCGACCGATTTGCGAGGCGAGTTTAACGTTCCTTCTTACCGCAGCGCAGGCTTTTTAGACCCTAAAGGTCGCGGGGTAGCGACTGGCTATGACAATGCTGTAGCGCTTCCGGCTTCTGACAATTCCAAACGTGTGCGGGCTAATGTTAAGGTGGCTGACACCCGCGCCAAGGCTGGCAAAATTTCTCTCCAAGTTGCTAAAGTCAACAGCGGCACTGGCGAAATCGGCGGGATTTTTGAGAGCACGCAGCCTTCGGATACTGATTTGGGAGCTAGACCCGCTCTGGATGTGAAAATTCGGGGTTTGTTTTACGCTCGCATTGAGCCTTCTGTATCGTAAAATTCGCGATCGGGATCGATCGAACTTGAGCAGTTTTTTGCCCTAAAGTTACTGCTCCCCCTTCATTAGCCAACAGTCTTGAGCAATATAACTTAAGACTGTTGACTAATGACTAAATTTATGATGGCATTCTGGTCAGTCGCAAGTTATGAAGTTGGGATTTTTAATTAATTAAAGTATTGTATTCAAACCGCTTTCAGATTATAATGTCGGGCTAATTATATTTCGGGAGCATGGTGATTTTGAATGTACTTTCTGGGATGTGGAAACAGTAATTAAGAAAGTGGCGGTGGTTCTGGGTTACTCAAAACAGCCCTGGCGTCGAGGGAAAAAGAAGCCTGCGGTCTAACGGTACTCAGTTGACCGTCAGCTTGGTTCGCGTGCTAGGATTGCACTACAATCAAGGTCAACGACCCTGGTCTAAAGACACGCTTGCTTCGGGTCTGAAAGCTTAAACCACAGTTGACTAGGCTCAGTACCTCCTGTACTACGTTAACGGTAAGAGTTGAAGACCTACCATGGGATGCTTCGCATAGTTCCTTGAATCGCGAAAATTAGGATTAAACAGATTTATTCGGTTAAGTCAGTGTCCTAGATCGAGTACCGGCCGTTAATTAAGGCGCAAGCTAACATTATCCCTCAGATAGAGGCGAGAAAGAGCAAAATCATTATCGGCTCGCCAGTTGCAAAATTTGAGATGGTAATTGTCAAGAGTGAAAGTACACTATAAAAGTACACAGAATCTAGCAATCCCCGGGTGATGGAAAGATTTACTCGCTTATTGAAATCCCCGCGTAGTTTCCCTCTCAGGTCTAAAGACGCGCTCGTTTTCTACTTACCGAATTTTTTAGATAAATTTTTTTAGACTAGATTGGAAACTAGATCTGAAGCAAAATCAGTCCTCTGCTCTACCCACCCTTATGCAGCTATGTCTACCACAGTGCCGAACGAGCTAAAAAGCGAAAATTTGCAATTGTTGCGCGAGTACGAACTTTCTGGATCGAATGAAATCCGCAATCAGTTAGTTAAACTGAATATTGGACTGGTGAGAAAAGAAGTTTACCACTGGCTCAACCAGTGCAGTGAAAGCTACGACGATTTGCTGCAAGTCGGGTGTATTGGGTTGATCAGGGCGATCGAGCGATTTGATCTGTCGAAGGGACACGCTTTTAGTTCCTTTGCAATTCCCTACATTCGGGGCGAAATTCAACACTACTTGCGGGACAAAAGCCCTTCTGTGCGAGTTCCCCGCCACTGGCTGTCCCTGGAACGCAAATCTATAGCAGCGATCAAGGATTTGCAGGTGCAGTTCAACCGCAAACCTACGGATGCTGAAGTAGCAGCAGTGCTTGAGGTTTCTGTAGAAGAATGGCAAGAAATTAAGTTGGCCCATCTCAACAGATCGCCTCTGAGTTTGGACGCGCCGGTGCAAGATGAAGATGAGGGGGCTACTTGTCTGGGAGAATTGGTTCCCGATAGCAAGTATCGGAGTTTTCAGTTGGCGCAGGAGGATCAAATCCGCGTACAGCAAGCTTTGGCTATGCTGGAAAAACGGACTCGCGAGATATTGGAGTTTGTTTTTCTCTACGATTTGACGCAGAAGGAAACGGCCGAACGCTTGGGTATCAGTGCGGTGACTGTTTCTCGGCGAGTTAAGAAGGGGCTGGATTTGCTGAAGGAAATTATGACAAAACAGCTTTAGTTATTAGTCATTGGTCATTAGTCATTAGTCATTGGTCAGCAGTAGTTATACCAATTCACAAAAGTAGTGCTACATATAAATTATCAGCTATCGTCTGTAGGGAAACGGCACTGCCGTGTCCTGCCGGTGGTGAGAGCGACTGAACGATAATTTATATAAGACAATTACTGTAGCAAGACTTTTTAAAATCGGTATTAGTCAACAGTCAGCAGTAGTCAGTCAACAGTCAATAGTCAACAGCGATCGGTAATTAGTCAGTTGCTACCAAGAACAAATAACAAATGACTAATGACTAATGACTAATGACTAATGACTAATGACTAATTTTTTAGATGCAGCGGACAAATTTGTCGAGCCTTTCTACGGCTTTTTTAATTGTGCCTAAATCGGTAGCGTAAGACAAGCGAATGTGGTCGTCTGCACCAAAAGCAATCCCCGGAATAACTGCTACTTGCTGCTGTTCTAAGAAAGCGTCGCAAAATTCCAGAGAATTCATTCCAGTCTTGCTGATGTTGACAAACATATAGAAAGCACCGTCTGGTTTGATGCAGCTAATTCCGGGGATAGCATCGAGTAATTCAAATATTACTTGACGCCTTTGGGCAAAAGCTTGACGCATTTTTTCGACAGACTCTTGGCTGCTTTCCAAAGCGGAGATCGCGCCGTACTGTGCAAAGGTACACACATTTGAGGTACTGTGACCTTGAATGGTGCTGGTGGCTTTGATTAATTCGATCGGCCCGGCCAAATAACCGACTCGCCAGCCTGTCATCGAGTAAGCTTTGGCAAAACCGCTGCTGATCAGGGTGCGATCGAAGATTTCTTTGCCTAGGGAACCGATGCTGACGTGTTGGGCGCCGTCATATATAATTTTTTCGTAAATCTCATCAGCAACGACTAAAATATCTCGATCGACTATCACCTCGGCCAGTGCTTTGAGTTCGGCCCGAGTGTACACCATTCCTGTCGGGTTAGAAGGCGAATTCAGCACAAATAACTTGGTTTTGGGAGTAATCGCTCCACTCAGTTGTTCCGGTGTAATTTTATATCCTGTAGAAGCATCTGTCCGTACAATTACTGGCTTGCCGCTGGCGAGTTTCACCATTTCTGGGTAGCTCAGCCAGTAGGGAGCCGGAATAATTACTTCATCTCCAGGGTCGATCGCAGCCATCATCAGATTGTAGAGCGAATGCTTGCCGCCGTTGGTGACCAGGATATTTTCCGGTTGATAGTTGAGATTGTTGTCGGATTGGAGTTTGCGGGCGATCGCAGCTTTTAACAGCGGTTCTCCAGCCACAGGGCCGTACTTAGTCTTCCCCGCGTCTAAAGCTTCTTTTGCCGCTGCTTTAATGTGTTCGGGCGTATCAAAGTCTGGTTCTCCCGTACTCAAACTACAGACATCAATCCCTTCGGCCTTCATGGCTTTAGCCTTAGCTGCGATCGCCAAGGTTATCGAAGGAGGAACCTCACCCACTCGTGCTGCCAACTTAATCATTGGATTTTAGATATTAGATTTTTGACTTTAGATCTTAGGGTAAACTACCCCACGGCTAGAAGCCGGGGGCTTTCAGTAGCCCTGATGTGGTCTGCAAGATTGCAGGACAACACCGAACCTCCGAGCGGGTTTACAAATGCCGCTCCAACAATTGAAATCACCTTTGAACCATTCTCATCGGCATCACCATGATTGCCACAATGCCCACATTTAAAACTCTTGCCACTCCGATAAGACTTCCCTTTTATAGGGTGGATGTGCAAGCAGTTATTGCAAGTCTGGCTGGTGTAGGCCGGGTTAACCGCTACCAATTCAACACCATACTTCACAGACTTGTAGCTCAAAAATAATCGCAGTTGGAAGAATGCCCAGCTATTACTGCGTCGGCGCTCATTCTTGTTTCTGGGTTGCTCATTGGTACGCTCTCTGATGCCTGTCAAATCTTCAATTGCAATGATTGCATTGTTTTGGATTGCCGACAGAACAATCAGTTTACTGATGTTGTGGTTCAACCAAGTTTGGTAACGTCGCTCCGAGCCCGACAGCCGTTGCAAAATCTGTCTTGCCCTGCGGCGAGTAGACCTTGTGCCTTTCGATGCTTTTTGTTGGAGTGATGCTCTGACCAGAGCAAATTTGTCTCTAGCGCCTTGAATCTGTTTGCCGTCCCATTTATCCCCGATGCTAGTTACTGCGATATCACGGCGTCCAAAGTCCACTCCGATTACTTGAGTCGAGTCGATCGGCTCAGGTGCTTCATTTTTGAGTTGAATATGGACGTAGTATTGCCCGTCACGATGCTTACACAATTGAGCGCTAGTCGGCACTCTGCCCTTGAGCTTGCCTCTCTGGTAGTTGCCTGCATTCAACTTGATATGCTCGCGCCCATCCAGTAATGTCAGGCTGACTTTCCAATCCTTCTCTCTGAAAGCAAAGATTCGGGCATCGTAATCGGCACTGGTAGGAGAAAAAACCTTGACAGGCTTGCCATTGATTTTCTCCGTTTTGCGGTTAGCGCCAACGCGCGCACAAACTCTAACCGTTTGATTGGCGCTCAATCCAAATTGTTGACGCAATTCCTGATAGACCAAGTTCTGAATCGTGGTTTTACTGGTTATCCCAACTTTAACCGTTTGATTTGCCCAGTTGCAAGCATCTGCAAACGCCTTCAGCAAAGCGTCTATTTTAGAACATTGTTCAGGTGTCGGTTGGAGCTTACAAACTATAGTCAGAACTTGTTCCATAATTGAGAAAGCCTCACCATGCGATCTATCTAATTCTACAGCACAACTGAAAAAACTCTGTTTATTTTCAAGGCGAGGGTCGTCGCAACCGCGTTCCTCCCCAAGTCGGTCGCCAGGGGCTTACCGCTCGTTTTTTTGGTGACAAATCTTGATATTCAACCCTTTTGTTAGGGAATTCTGACATTTGTTTATATAGTAGGTAAAGGATTAAGCAATAAAAGAATAAAAATTAAAGAAAGTCTTAGTTTGAATTTTTATTTTTAATATTTTAAATTTTGAGGTTATTATTGTAGCATTTTTGATGCCTCGTTACCTTCAACCCGGATCTGCAAGCTTATGGATCTCAAATCTCTAATACGCGACATTCCTGATTTCCCGAAGCCGGGAATTATGTTTCGAGACATTACAACTTTGCTGCGGGACCCGCAAGGGCTGAGCTACACCATTGACAGCTTAGCCGAAAAATGCTCAACAATGTCTGTTGACTATGTGGTGGGCATGGAATCGCGGGGCTTTATCTTTGGCGCGCCTTTGGCTTATAAAATGGGAATAGGCTTTATTCCTGTCCGCAAACCGGGGAAACTGCCTGGTGCGGTTCATTTTGCTGAGTACGAGTTGGAGTACGGTGTCGATCGACTGGAGATGCACCGAGATGCCATGACCTCGGGTAGCCGAGTGCTGATTGTGGACGATTTAATCGCGACTGGCGGAACAGCGGCGGCGACGGCTAAGTTGTTGGAGCAAGCTGGTTGCGAGCTTGTCGGTTTTGCTTTTATCATCGAATTGCAGGCTTTGGGCGGCAGGCAGAAATTGCCGGATGTGCCAATTGTTACCCTAGTGGAGTATTAGTCAGTTAACTGTTGGCTGTTAACTGTTAACTGTTGACTGCTGAATAAAAACTACTGACAAATAATATCGTTGACCTTTGCATCGGAATAATAGTTTTCGGAGTGCAGTGCGATCGTTCCACTCAGCTTCGAGAGTATAATTCCGATGTATAGCAGAAGGAATAAAGAAGAAGGAAGAAGCAATAAAATCAATCGTTTCAGCTCTTAACAACGTCCTAACCGTCGGGCGCGGTTGCTATAACCGGATTTGATATATAGCAATCCTTACAGGAGTGGTAAACTTTTTACCCCACCCCAACCCTCCCCGAAACCGCTCGCTCGGGAGTAAGAAATTCACGAATGATTTAGGATTGCTAGAAGAATGAACTAATGATATCAGTTAGAAAAAGAATGCAAATGTAAACACGCTCCCAACCTGGTATTTATGAGTCATTCACAATTACTCAATCTAAAATCTAAATTACTCAATCTAAAATCTAAAATCTAAAATCTAAAATCCTATGACTTCTATTAAATTGAATAAAAATTCGCGAGGGTTGAGTTCTCTGTTTGGCAGCGAGACATTTACTTATGTTGTCAAGCGACTGTTGCAGGCACTTTTAACCCTATTTTTGGCATCGGCTCTTTGTTTTGCAATTATTGAGCTAGCACCGGGAAACTACTTGGATACTTTGAGCCAAAATCCCAAGATTTCGCCGGAGACACTCAAGCAACTAGAACAGCAGTTCGGCTTAGATAAACCAGCTATTGTGCAGTATTGGCTGTGGCTGCAACAAATTGTGACGCGGGCGAATTTTGGCACGAGTTTTGTGTATCAGCGATCCGTAGCTTCGCTGCTGTGGGAACGGGTACCGGCGACGTTATTGATGGCGATCGCATCTTTGATTGTGACATGGGCGATCGCGATTCCCTTGGGAATAGTCGCCGCCGTCAATCAAAACCGCACAGTCGATCGAGTTCTGCAAGTAGTCAGCTACACCGGACAGGGATTTCCCAGCTTTATCACAGCGTTGCTGCTGCTATTTTTTGCTCAGAATACTTCGCCTCTGTTTCCCGTCGGAGGAATGACAAGCATCGACCACGCAGACTTACCTTGGTGGAGTCAAATCCTCGATTACGGCTGGCACTTAATTTTGCCAACAGTCGCCCTGAGTGTTACTGGTTTTGCTGGTTTGCAAAGATTGATGCGCGGACAATTGTTGGACGTACTGCGTCAAGATTACATCCGAACAGCACGGGCGAAAGGTTTGCCGGACGATCGAGTAATTTACATTCATGCTTTGCGGAATGCTGTCAATCCGTTGATTACGCTGTTGGGTTTTGAGTTTGCTAGTTTGTTGAGCGGTGCGTTTATTGCCGAATATTTCTTTAATTGGCCGGGTTTGGGAAAGCTGACTCTGGAGGCGGTGAACAATCAAGATTTGTATTTAGTAATGGCAAGTTTGATGATGGGTGCGACCATGTTGATTGTTGGGAATTTGTTGGCAGATTTGCTGCTCAAAGCTGTCGATCCTCGGATTAAGCTGGAAGATTTGAAATAGTAGACTTAATTCAGTAACAGAAGGTACGCAAGAGCGATTTGTAATAGTCAACAGTCAACAGTCAACAGTCAACAGTCAACAGTCAACAGTATTCTCATTATCCATGCCCCATGCCCCATGCCCCATGCCCCATTACCCATCTCGGAGTGTTTTATGTCAGAACAAAAACCAAACGAGCCAATGAGTTTTAGCCGCTTTGCCAACTGGTGGAGGCATCTTCACAACCTTCCACAAAAGGCAAGCCACAAAGTTAAACCGTTGTTAAAAAAGGCTGGCACTGAGGACGCACAAGCAGCCCAGCAGAGACTTTCCAGCATGACAGAACTGATACTCTCCCACCATCAAATTACCCACATCAGCTCCCTCGGCTCGCTCACCAATCTGACAACACTGCATCTGGGCGACAATCAAATTACCGACATCAGCTCCCTCGGCTCGCTCACCAATCTGACAAAACTGAATCTCTACATCAATCAAATTACCGACATCAGCTCCCTCGGCTCGCTCACCAATCTGACAACACTCGATCTGTGCGGCAATCAAATTAACGACATCAGCTCCCTCGGCTCGCTCACCAATCTGACAACACTCGATCTGGGCTTCAATCAAATTACCGACATCAGCTTCCTCGGCTCGCTCACCAATCTGACAACACTCGATCTCTGGCGCAATCAAATTACCGACATCAGCTTCCTCGGCTCGCTCACCAATCTGACAACACTAGATCTGGGCTTCAATCAAATTACCGACATCAGCTTCCTCGGCTCGCTCACTAATCTGACAACACTAGATCTGGGCTTCAATCAAATTACCGACATCAGCGCCTTGCGAGCGCTCACCAATCTGACAACACTAGATCTGGGCTTCAATCAAATTACCGACATCAGCGCCTTGCGAGCGCTCACCAATCTGACAACACTGAATCTCGACAACAATCAAATTACTGGTATGTGCGTGTTAGGCCTCCTCGCACAGAAACGTCTTACTCTCTCGACTAGACCAATTGATGCTCAGAAAGCCACAGAAGCAGTCAAAGTTGCCTATGCGGCTATTGGCCTAGAAGAACCAGAAGTTATTGTTTGCAGCAGTCCCCGCGACGCTTTTCTCCAAATCTTCAACTTGCTAAAAGGCTACCATTCACCAAACTGGTCAAACCAAGGGCATGGGAATAGATTGGGGAAAAAGCTCCACTGGAAATGGATGTCCATGTTGCCATCGATTGTGAGAGACTTTACAAGTCCGGCGGTGCGGGAGTATGGGCTCCGTAGCATGACGATGGAGTCGGAAGCAGACAGCATACTGAGCTCGCTAATGTACGAATGGGTTGAGGAATATGCTCGATCGGAACGAACGAAGGGGAATGTTTTTCCCGATCATTTGTTCGACCTGAGCTCCCTTGAAACCCCCACGGCTTTGTTTAAAGAAATCTATTGGAATGAATTTTGTATCTCTTCATTAGGCGTCAATATTTCCCAAAAGGAACAAGAAATAGTTCGCTCCCAAAAGCTGCTTTTCGAGCATTGCGGTTGGATATTTCCCTTTGAAAAGATTTGCGCGGTGTGCGATCGCCCGCGCCACCTGCGCTTTGACAGTCAAAACCGCCTGCACGCGGAAGGAGAACCTGCGATTGAGTTTGCGGACGGATGGAAGTTTTACTATTATCACGGCGTCAAATTGCCTGAAAAATACGGCAAACTCCACCCCAATCAATGGCACTCTCAATGGCTTTTAACAGAAGAAAATGCCGAGCTGAGGCGAGTGTTGATTCAAGGGATTGGTTACGATCGCATTTGTCAAGAATTGTCAGCAAAACAAATAGATAGTTGGCAGAAATATGCACTATTAAAAATAGATAATGCCTCGGATTGGGAGGAAATTTATTTGTTAAAAATGACTTGCCCGAGTACGGGATTTATTCACGCTTTGAGAGTTCCACCTAACCTGAGATCGGCTAGGAAGGCAATTCGCTGGGTAAATTGGGATATCGATCCCGAGGAATTTTCCGTGCAGACTTGATAGAATGGTGGCGATCGGTTTCTGCAAGTAGTCAGCTACAGGGGACAAGGATTTCCTAGCTCGATCGCAGCGTTGCTGCTGCTATTTTTTGCTCAGAATACGAAGCCTCTGTTTCCCGTCACAGGAATGAGGAGTATCGATCGCGCAGACTTACCGAATGTGGGGTCAAATCCTCGATTACGGCTGGCACTTAATTTTGCCAACAGTCGCCCTGAGCCTTACTGGTTTTGCTGTCCGGCAAAGATTGAGGCGCGGACAATGGTTGGACGTACTACGTCAAGATTACATCCGAACAGCACGGGCTCGCAGGTTTGCCGGACGATCGAGTAATTTACATTCACGCTTTGCGGAATGCTGTTAATCCGTTGATTACGCTATTGGGTTTTGAGGCAAGCTAATTTGTTGAGAGGTGCGTTTATTGCCGAATATCTCTTTAATTGCTCTGGTTTGGGAAAGCTGACTCTGGAGGTCATGACAAATCTTGATTTGTATTTAGTAATGGCGAGTTTGATGATGGGTGCTACCATGTTGATTGTTGGGAATTTGTGGGCGGATTTGCTGATGAAAGCTGTCGAGCCTCGGATTAAGCTGGAAGATTAGAAAAAGTAGACTTAACTCACTAATATGAGGTAGGCAATGGCGATTTGTAATAGTGAACAGTCAACAGCCAACAGTCAACAGTCAAAAGTATTCCCATTATCCATGCCCCATTACCCATCTAGGAGTGTTTTATGTCAGAAAAACAACCAAACGAGCAAATAAGTTTTAGCGGCTTTGCGGACTGGTGCAGGCATATTGACAGTCTTTCAGAATCGGCAAGGCACACAGTTAAAGTGTTGTTAAAAAAGGCTGGCACTGATGACCCTGAAGCAGCGGAGCAGATACTTTCAAGCATGACAAAACTGGATCTCCACAACAATCAAATTACCGACATCAGCTTCCTCGGCTCGCTCACCAATCTGACAGAACTGCATCTCGCCTACAATCAAATTACCGACATCAGCTTCCTCAGCTCGCTCACCAATCTGACAACACTGTTTCTCCTAGACAATACAATTACGGACTTCAGCTTTCTCGGCTCGCTCACCAATCTGACAACACTGTATCTCGCCAACAATCAAATTACCGACATCAGCTTCCTCGGCTCGCTCACCAATCTGACAGAACTCGCTCTCGCCAACAATCAAATTAGCGACATCAGCTTCCTCGGCTCGCTCATCAATCTGACAACACTCAATCTCAGCAACAATCAAATTAGCGACATCAGCTTCCTCGGCTCGCTCACCAATCTGACAGAACTCGATCTCAGCGAGAATCAAATTACCGATATCAGCGCCTTGCGCTCGCTCACCAATCTGACAACACTGTATCTCCACAACAATACAATTACCGATATCAGCAATAGAATTACCGATATCAGCGCCTTGCGCTCGCTCACCAATCTGACAACAGTGTTTCTCCACAACAATCAAATTACGGCTCTGTGCGTGTTAGGCCTCCTCGCACAGAAACGTCTTATTACTCTCTCGACTAGGCCAATTGATGCTCAAAAAGCCACAGAAGCAGTCAAAGTTGCCTATGCCGCTATTGGCCTAGAACAACCCGAAATTATTATTTGTAGCAGTCCCCGCGACGTTTGTCTCCAAATCTTCAACTTGTTCAAACACGACCGTAATAGATTGGGGAACAATCTAGACCGGGAATGGATGTCCCCTGTGGGAGAATTTGCAAGTCCGGGTCTGTGGCAGTATGAGTTCGATCGCATGACAATCGAGCTCGAAGCAGACAGCACACTGAGTTCGCTAATGAACGAATTGGTTGAAAGCTATGTGCGATCGGAACAAACGGAGCGGAATGTTTTTCCCAATCCTTTGTCATCCCTTAAATCCCCAGAAACCCCCACGACTTTGTTTAAAGAAATCTATTTAAATCAATGGTATATCTCTTCATTAGGCGTCAATATTTCACAAAAGGCACAAGAAATACTTCGTTCCCAAAAGCTGCTTTTCGAGCATTGCGGTTGGATATTTGCCTTTGAAAAGATTTGCGCGGTGTGCGATCGCCCCCGCTACCTGCGCTTTGACAGTCAAAACCGCCTGCACGCGGAAGGAGAACCTGCTATTGAGTTTGCGGATGGATGGAATTTTTACTATTATCACGGCGTCAGATTGCCGGAAAATTACGGCAAATTCCACCCAAATCAATGGCAATCCCAATGGCTTTTAACAGAAGAGAATGCCGAAGTTCGGCGAGTGTTAATTGAAGGAATTGGTTACGATCGCATTTGTCAAGAATTGTCAGCAAAAAAAATAGATAGTTGGCAGGAATATGCACTATTACAAATAGATAATGCCGATATTGAGCCGATTTGTTTGTTAAAAATGACTTGTCCGAGTACGGGATTCATTCACGCTTTGAGAGTACCGCCTAACCTGGCATCAGCTAGGGAGGCAATTGGCTGGGTAAATTGGGATATCGATCCAGAGGAATTTTCCGTCCAGACTTGATATAGCAGAAGGAAGAAGTCCGAGGGAAGTCGGAAGAAGGAAGAGTTAATAGTAGCAAGGATTTCAGCGATCGAGAATGTCCTTGTTTTAATTTCAGAAACGAGATGACAATTCCTGCAAGAACGAGCTAGGCTAGCTGTAAGCATCTATTTCGATCGGGACTTACGCACGGGTGGCCAGAAACCTGGTTTTTTGTGAGAAGACGCGTTATAGCCCGTAAAAACGACAAAAACCCGGTTTCTTTGGTGTTGATGCGTAATATCGTGTCCGGTAGATTAGCGATTTGTCGTCTGGCGGGGGCAGGTTTATGAGATTGTGGGTTTTAGGCAATTATTGTCGGTGAACCTGCCCCTACAAGACATGGCATTATGTAATAACGGAGCGGATCGATCGGACTTGATATAACTTCTGTTCATGCCAGGAATGCACCGATAAAATTTTATTCACCCTCCAAACATGGCAAAACAACTAGCAATAGAAACTCGCGGGCTGACGAAACAATTCGATCGCCATATAGCCGTCAATGACATCGATTTGCAAGTAGCAGCAGGCGAAGTATGCGGGCTGATCGGCCCCAACGGTGCGGGCAAAACTACTTTGCTGCGAATGTTGGCGGCGGCTGAGGAACCGACTATAGGGGAAATATACATCAACGGGGATAGGTTATTGCGCGATCGATCGCACCCGCTTCTCAAACAGCGCATCGGCTTTCTTCCCGATGACTTTCCCCTCTACGACGACTTGACTGTTTGGGATTATTTAGACTATTTTGCCCGACTCTACAACCTCCAGCAACCGCGCCGCCGAGAGCGAATCAACTCCGTGTTAGAACTCGTGCAACTAACCAACAAGCGCAACAGCTTAATTTCCACCCTGTCGCGGGGGATGAAACAGCGCCTGAGTTTGGGGAGAACTATCATCCACGAACCGCTATTGTTGTTGTTAGACGAACCCGTTTCTGGCTTAGATCCGATCGCCCGAATGCAGTTCCGCGAAATTATCAAAGCTTTGCAAGAAGTCGGCATGACCGTAGTCATATCATCTCACGTCCTTAGCGATTTAGCCGAACTTTGTACCTGGGTCGGCATCATGGAACTCGGATATCTGGTCGAAAGCGCACCTTTACAAGAACTTTACAAACGCCTCAGCCGCCAGCAAATTTTCATGTCGGTTTTAGGAAATAAATTAGAAGCGCTAACATCGGAATTAAAAAACTTTCCTTGGGTGGAAAATTGGGCAATAATCGCGGAAACCCAACAGGTGTGCGTTGATTTTTCAGGAAGCCCGGAAGATGCCGCAAATTTATTACGCCAACTCGTCGCGGCCAACATTCCCCTAACCGAATTCCACTGCACTCAAGAAGACTTAGAAACCATCTTCCTCAAGATGGGACACCAGCAAGCATCCTAATTTGTTTTTTCCCTCCTTAGCAAGATGAACAGTGAGTTATAACTAACTCATCACCCATTCCTAATCACGAATAACCAATGACACTCCACTTACTAGACAAAATAGGCAACTGGAATCCCCAGTTATTTCGAGAAATCAAAGGCCGCTTGAAGAGTGGCAATATGGCGATTGCCTCGGCTTTTTCGCTAAGCGGTCAACTGCTGCTATTCATGTATTACAGCGCCCAGATACCCGTTACCCCTCCTAAGGGGGAGTACACTTACCCCATCTATCACAGATTTTGCATTTTTAAAAATGCCAATTCTGATGAGAAACAATGCGTCAGAGATGCCTTGGGCAACTTTGTCATTAACTGGCGGGAGTGGTGGCTAGAGATATTCATTTGGCTGAGCATATTGAGCGTGTTAGCTTTATTAGTAGCAGGGACTTATATGCTTGTCAGCGACTTAGACAAGGAGGAACGCCGCGGCACGCTCAACTTTATTCGCCTCAGTCCCCAGTCTGCCAAAACAATTTTTCTGGGCAAAATTCTTGGCGTACCAATTCTACTTTATTTAGGAGCAATTCTTGCCGTACCCCTGCACCTGTACGCTGGATTAGCTGCTCAAATACCCCTGAATGAAATTTTATGTTTCTACACAGCGGTTGCAGCTAGCTGTGCTTTGTTTTACAGCAGTGCAATGCTATTTGGATTGACAACCAGTTGGTTGGGAGGATTTCAACCTTGGTTGGCTAGCGCTACGGTTTTTGTTGTGTTTTGGATTTCTTGGCTTCCGCTCACGCGATCTGCTGGGGATGTGTTACATTTTTTGTCTCCCCTTGCTATCGTGAGATATCAGCTTTTTCTAGTTGATAAAACTGATTTCGATTCGTTAGTTGAAAACTTAGACAAGTTGCAATGGTTTTACTCGCCAGTGGGTACAAATATTGCCAGTGGCCTTGCTTTGTGTCTCTTGGTTTGTGGTACAGGAACCTACTGGATGTGGCAGGGATGGCAGCGCCGCTTTCCCAATCCCAGTGCTACAGTTTTGAGCAAGCGGCAAAGTTATTTGCTAGTTATCTGCTGTCAGGTAATATTTTTAGGGTTTGCACTCCAATCAGACCCCCCATACAGCGCTAATCTCATCTGTTTACTTATCTTGAATTTGGTGATGTTCTTAGGTTTAATTGCAGCTTTAACATCTGACAGACAATCATTGTACGATTGGGCGAGGTATCGGAAACAAAACGTTCCCAGCAATCAGAAGCTGTGGCGGCGCTACCCACTCCTCGATTTAATTTGGAGCGATAAAAGTCCGGCTGTAGTTGCGATCGCGATCAATTTCCTCAGCTCAGTAATAATTTTAACACCTTGGGCGCTGTTGGAAAAAAGTGAGAACAATGGATTTTTGGGTGTAATTTTCTGCCTGAATCTCATCCTAATTTACGCAGCTATCACCCAACTATTCCTATTTACCAAAACCCGAAATCAGGAAATGTGGGCCATCTGCACAGTCGGTGGCGCTATCTTGTTGCCGCCTCTGATTTTATGTATGCTCTTGCTAACTCCAGAAAAAGCTCCTATTCTCTGGTTGTCTTCAATATTTGGTGGCTTTTGGTCTTCGTCTCTGGCAGCGTCAGGAAATACGATTTTGCTCTCCATACTGAGTCAGTGGAGTGTCTTGGTGTTGTTGAATTTCAAATTGCGATCGCAACTCAAACTCGCAGGAGAATCAGCTTCTAAAGCACTGCTGAAAGCTTGAAAAACCAGGGGAAGCGATCAAACGTGAAACTCGCATTCAGGTAGGGGCTTAAACCCCTGCTTGAAAGCTTAAGTCCTCTTCAGACAATTGTTCCACTTATTATGCCAATTCCGCATTGATAATCCACTTTATATTGAGCGATGGCTGTCGCGGCTACACGCACAAAGGCCACCTTCGCCGGCTTTAAAATTAAAGTTGAAAAATAATTTCTGACTGTACAGATCCAAAATTAGAGCTTTAACGTATATTACTATATCCACAAAGTACAAAATTTTATACAGCAGATTGCAGGTTTATGAAGTACACCATGCTATCGATAAATCCCCGTAGGGACACTCTTGCCCGGCCGTGTCTAAAGCTGCACTTCATAAACCTGGGATACGCTGTAAGTTCGCACCGATAAAAATTTCAGCTTGCCTGTTTGCAGTTGAGCTGCGATCGCCCGCCAGCTACACACCCAACTATAAAATACGGCTCAGCGATCTGTATTGAGGAGTGGGTTTATTTGAATCGGGGGGCGGGTTGATATATCATTTTAGCTGCCTGTAATACTTTTCGTGCAACCAACCCCTACAGCATAAAATAAGAAAAACTATCCTAAAAGTGCAAATTTGTGATATTTTGACTGAGAATACCGCCGCCGTTAGGCAACGGAAGTATTAAATATATAGGGTGACGAGAGCATGGCCGAAATAAGAGACACCGCACAAGCAAACTTGCTAGCTGGAACTTCAGAAGATGACCTGATTTTTGGTTTGATAGGCAATGACACCATTGCGGGAAACTCTGGTAATGACAGCATTTTTGGAGGAAAGCAAAGCGATTTAATTGATGGCAATTCAGGTCAAGATTCGCTTTTTGGAGATTTAGAGAACGACACTATTAACGGCGGAGAAGGTAACGATTTTTTAGTGGGCGGAAAAGGCAGCGATTCCATATCGGGAAACTCCGGGAATGATGTTTTGTCGGGCGATCGAGGTACTGATGTCCTCATAGGCGGAGACGGGGCAGACATATTTGTTTTGAGGCGCTACGCTGAGGCTGACCCGAACCGCACCAGCGGCGGTGTTAGTTTGGCAAGTGCGGACGCGATCGCCGATTTTGCACCCGGTACAGATTTAATCGGTTTGGCGGGAGGTCTGAGTTTTAGCGACTTAAATATTCTGGAAGCTGGAAACGATACTGTTATTCAAGACCGGGTAACAGGAGAATTTCTCGCTACTCTCAGAGGGGTGAGACAAAGTGCGATTAACCAGGCAAGTTTCACTAATAATATTGGCAGCGTTGTTCCCAATTCCCCGCCTCCACCGCTGACAACGGCTTATGGTTTAACTCCTACTAATCGGATTGTCGGTTTTAGCCTTTCCAATCCGCAAAGGGTCCTCACAGATTTGCCCGTGACTGGATTGCAGCAGGGAGAAAGTTTGCTGGGAATTGATTATCGACCGGCTAACGGTTTGCTTTACGGTGTGGGTTCTAGCAATCGCTTGTATACTGTCAATCCGAGAACCGGAGAAGCAAGTCAAGTTGGTAGCGGGCAATTTGCTGTTCCCCTAACTCCGGGGGCTGCGGGTTTTGATTTCAATCCGACGGTCGATCGAATTCGGTTTGTCAATCAAGCCGGTCAAAACGCCCGCCTCAACCCGGATACCGGGGCAATTGTCGATTTTGACACGCTGGCGGGGGGAATTCAATTCGACGCTTCTTTGGCTTACCGGGCGGGCGATACCAATTTTGGAAGTTCTCCGGCTGCTGCAGGGGCTGCCTATGTGAACAACTTTGCGGGGGGAACTTCGACAACTTTGTTTGTAATTGACAGCAATTTAGACGTTTTGGTGCGACAAGATCCGCCGAATAATGGAGTGTTGAATACGATCGGATCTTTGGGAGTTGATGCTGGTACCGTTCTCGGCTTTGATGTCAGGAGTGTTGGCGGCCGCGAGGTGGCAGTGGCGGCGCTGGAAGTTGGTGGCGTTTCAGGCTTGTACAATATCAATTTAAGTAGCGGTCAAGCTTCCTTTGTCGGTCCAATTGCCGACGGGAGACAGATTAACGGTTTGGCTGTGCCTTTGCCTACAGCTTACGCCTTAACTGTCAGAAATGGCGCCGAAACAATTGTCGGCTTTAACGAGGCCGCACCCCAGGCTATTCTCAGCGACGCGGCAGTTACGGGGTTGGAGCCGGGAGAAAGTTTGCTGGGAATTGATTTTCGCCCCGCTAACGGTGTGCTTTACGGTGTGGGTTCTAGCAATCGCTTGTACGCCATCGATCCGGTGACTGGGGCTGCAACAGCAGTCGGTAACGGGCAGTTTGCTGTTCCCCTAACTCCGGGGGCTGCTGGTTTTGACTTCAATCCGACGGTCGATCGAATTCGGTTTGTCAATCAAGCCGGTCAAAACGCCCGCCTCAACCCGGATACTGGGGCAATTGTCGATTTTGACACGCTGACGGGGGGAATTCAACTCGACGCTTCTTTGGCTTATGCTGCGGGAGATCGCAATTTTGGCAATCCTCCGGCGGGTGTGGGGGCTGCCTACGTGAATAATTTTGCCGGGGCAACTTCGACAACGCTGTTTGTAATTGACACCAATTTAGACGTTTTGGTGCGGCAAGATCCGCCGAATAATGGGGTGTTGAATACGATCGGGTCCTTGGGAATTGATGCTGGTACCGTTCTCGGCTTTGATGTCAGGAGTGTTGGCGGTAACGAGACGGCTTTGGCTGCGATCGAGGTTGGGGGAGTTTCGGGCCTGTACAATATCAATTTGACGACCGGTCAAGCTTCGATCGTCGGTCAAATTGGTGACGGGCGAGGGATTAAAGGTTTAGCACTGACTTTGATTTAACTGCTAGATTCCCAGGGATTTTAGATTGATTTTAGGCATCAATTATGTAGTTTTTAGGTAGAAAATTGAAAAAAAGTCAACTTTTCTACAATCTCAAATTGCAGGACTAAGGCCAACTGGCTACAAGTCGATGGTCATGTGACAGTTGGCCTTAGTCCTAATTGTCAATCTAAAATCCTTCGGGCAATTCCAAATACTTCGGCTGCGCGAGAGTACAAGTTCAAAATTCCAAATTCAAAATTCCCAACTTGAGGTAACATATTATTTTGACAACAAAGATAAGATGTTATCTCAAGTTTTTTACTTACTCCGTTCCCGCAGTGACGGCAAATATCTCTGTGCCAATCCCAATCCAGATGCGGCAGTTAGTTACCTGCTGATGTTTCGCGAAGACTATGACGCTTTGAGTTATCTCAACGCCCACGCTGCTGAGGTTGCCGATCGATTCGGAGTAGAATCGATTTCCGGTTCATCTGTGAAAACGCTCCTCGAACGTTGGGGATTTAACGGTGTGGGGGTTGTTCAAGACCCGCTGTTACCTAATATTGAGTTTTTAACCACTCGTTAGGGTCGCTTTCTGCGATCTCAAATCTCAAATCTCAAATCCACAATCGAAGTAGGATCGCTTTCTGCAATCGAAAATCTAAAATCGAAGTAGGATCGCTTTCTGCAATCGAAAATCTAAAATCGAAAATCTAAAATCGACAGATGCACCATATATAGTGCAAATTGTCAAATTTGTCAAGCTTTCACTCTAAATCTGAATCCTGTTGTATATTCGTAGTCTGTTGATTTATTCCGACACGTCAGTACACAACCTATGGTTCGAGAATTAGAGCGATCGAGTGCCAGCGAGAAACGCAACCTCTCCGATTTCCCCGAAACAGCACCCGCAGCCAATCCAGTATTTTTTAGGACTTACAGCCGCCGTACCGAGACGGGAAGGGAGACTTGGGAGGAAGTGTGCGCGAGAACAGTCAAGGGGCTGCAAAAGCTGGGAAACCTCACCCCCGAAGAAACACAACTGCTGCACCGGATGCAAAACCAGCTCAAAACCCTCGCTTCAGGCCGCTGGCTGTGGGTAGGTGGCAGCAAATGGATCGAGCAACCAGAGAATTTTTCCGGCGCATATAATTGCTCCTCAACAAATATTCTCGACTGGCGTTCCTTTGGTTTGTTGATGGATTTGGCAATGATGGGCTGCGGCACTGGGGCAATCTTGGAACCACAATATATCAACCAACTGCCACCAATTCGCAACCGTTTAACCCTAACCATGCAAGGCGAAATCGGCTCTACACCCGCCCAGTCGCGCCGTCAAGCAACCGAAATAAAAATAGCAGAAAAAACCGCAACTATTTATGTCGGAGATTCTCGCCAAGGTTGGGTAAAATCCTATCAAACTTTGCTGGAATTATCCACAGATGAAAGATTTGCAGGAGAAGTTCAAGTATTCATAGATTTGAGCGACGTTCGCCCGGTGGGAGAACCTTTAAAAGGTTTTGGCGGAGTAGCAAATCCGGTGAAATTGCCCGACCTTTATCAGCGCTGCGCCGCTATTTTGAATAAAGCTTTAGGACGGCAGTTAAATTCAGTTGAATGCTGCGTGTTGATAGATGAAGCTGCGGTGACAATTGTTGCTGGCAATATTCGCCGAAGCGCGGGAATTCGTCAGTTTTCTTTCGATGACGAACTAGGGGCAAATGCTAAAAACAACCTGTGGCAACAAGATGATAACGGCAACTGGAGAATAGATCCAGAACGTGATGCCCTTCGGATGGCAAATCATACCCGCGTTTTCCATTCCAAACCTACATTAGAAGAATGTATTGAGGCTGTTAGAAAACAGTATTATTCGGGTGAAGGTGCGATTCAATGGGCTGGCGAAGCTGTAGCTAGAGCTAACGTTGACTTACTTTCAACACAGAGTCTTAAACTTGAATTTTTGAAAGCTTACGACCAAGGAGAAGCTAAAGAGTGGTTGCAGGAACGCCATCCTAATATGACTGCTGGCGAGTTAGAGCATCGGTTAGTCCGCATGGGCTTAAACCCGTGTGGTAAGTAATTTTGCCTCACGTAAAAAACCTCGCAAAATCGGAGAAAACTGAGATGTTAACTCCGAGGTAAGTAAGGGAATTAAAAATCCTTTACCACCGTAGAGCGTACCGGGTGAACCTTCTTTTGTGAAGAATATAATCCTGGCAAGAGTGCGGGGCATTTACAACTAGAGTAAATGAAAAAGTACGCCGAGCTACAGGTAAAATGGAATCTGTAGAACTAAAGGATAAAAAGCCTTTAGGGTAACAAAACTGGAAATCATCGGCTCTAACTTCCACTGTAATCTTTCTGAGGTTCACCTCAATCAAATTGACCCTTACAATTTCAAAGAACAGGAGGAAGCTTTCAGGGCTGCGGCTCTATCTGTCGCGGTACTTCTCAATCACAACTTTCTTGAACCCCGCTATCAATACAGCCGCGAACTAGACCCGATTGTCGGCGTATCTTTCACGGGATTGTTCGATTTCTTCGTTCACGCTTTCGGCGTTGAGTGGCTGCGCTGGTGGGTGGAAGGCCGCCCGCAAACTCCGCAAGGAATCGCTTTTAAACAGCGGGAAGAAGAGTATTTGACTCGTTGGCGCGAGATTGTCAATCGGGTAGTATGGGATTATTGCGATCGCCATTCCTTAAAACGCCCAAATCGCTGCACAACGGTTCAACCATCGGGTACTAAATCTCTGCTGACAGGTGCTTCGCCGGGGTGGCATCCGCCGAAAGCCCAGCGTTTCATTCGCCGGATCACTTTCGGCAAAAACGACCCCGTAGCCCTCGCCTGCATCGACTACGGATACAACGTGATTCCGTCTCAATCTGACAAGGATGAAAACGGCAATTTGCTGAACAATCCCTTCGACGAACGCTGTACAGAATGGCTGGTAGAAATACCTGTGGCGGTAAGTTGGGCTGACTTGCCCGGTGCTGATGAAATTGACATTAACAAGTTCTCAGCGGCCGCACAAATGGACTTTTATATGCAGGTGCAAAAGTTCTATGTCAGACATAACACTTCGGCCACGATTGAACTGCGCGAAAATGAAGTGGAAAGTTTGGGTAGGCGGATTTATGAAGCGATTCGCGATGATGAAGGCTACATTTCTGCAGCGCTTTTGGCTCGGTTTGATGCACTTGAAACTTTCCCGCGTTTGCCGTTTGAACCGGTGAGCAAAGAAATTTACACCAAGATGGTGGAAGAGACTTTAGCGCGTCGCCAAATAGATGTTTTTCATGCGGCACTAAGTCGCTATGACTTGGGTGAAATGATGGATTCGGGACCGGCGGGCTGCGATTCAGATAAGTGTTTGATGCCGGAGACTAAGACTATGTAATAGCCTTGAAGGAAATCCCCCGTTTGGGGGATTTTTTTATGTTTAATTGCAAATAAACAAAAAATCGTAGGGGCGGGTTTTACCAACCATAATTGCCTAAAATCAATAATCTCGTAAACCCGCCCCCACCCAACGACTAATTGTCACTCTCTCCCCGTGTCCGGGAAGGGGTTCTTTGAAAATTACCCGATTAGGAAGTGTCCGCTTGCTGGGACTCCAGCAGGTCGGGGTTAAATATCACCGCAAAGTTCCGGCCAAGAAGCAAGCGACGGAGAATCTCTACATGACCGTCCGCATCCGATCGAGTGCGGCACTGGCCAACTGTCAACCGCTGCATTTTGGGCAGCAAACGAACCAGCACCCAAGGGTAAAGTCGTTCTTGGTAAGGCATAATTAACTTGTTTGCTTCCTATGGGAGCCATACCCAGTGCTAATAGGTTGGTAGCCGGGACGCACTGGCTTTCTGACGAATGTGATGTTCTCCTCTCATAATACGAATTGTGGTTAAGTCAACTTAACCATAGGAATTCTCAAATTGGATAGTTAATGAGTAGTGTGGCCCAAAAACTCAAACAGCGACGCCAATCGCTTTCTTTGACGCAGCAGCAAGTTGCGGATGAATTGGGCGTGACTGTAACCACTGTGAAAAATTGCGAAGCGGGTAGACATATTCCAAAACTCTATCTCGAACAGACGAAAGTATTGTGCGACCTCCTGAAGCTGTCCTTAGACGATTTGGTAGATTAAATATTTTTAATTTTGGTAACTAATAGCAACATGATAAGAGGCGCTATTTCCGATGATATTCCTACTAATTTACATAAAAACCAGTAAGGTTAGTATACTGGGAAGATTCGCTGCATTGCCACCAAAGGGTCTGAGCTACCATAAAATTACCTAAATCTACCGTTAGACATCACCAAAGAAACTGAATTAAAACTGATAGTAAGTAAAGAGTATATTGTCTATGCTATCTCTGAATGGCAAGGCATTGGTAACAAGTTAAGCTAAGAAAGCATTTGTCAATCAGCAATTATGCTCAACATTTACTCGGATTTTAGGCATAAAACTGAGATTTGGGCGATCGAGGAATCATGCCGAGGGTGGTATTTATACTTACTCCACTCAAGTCGTGAATTTTCCAGTCCTAAAAAAGCAGTTTTTTTGAGTAATATTACTGATTGACAAATGCAATTAATTCTTAACTGGTCACCAATGATGGCAAAAGAATTTATATTACTATATCTGCGACGAGCGGTATACTTATTAGCCCCTACACAATCGGGCCCCGTTATTTGAGATAGTGGATGCCAGATATTCTCGGTACTGGCAAGTGCAATTAGCAACTAAAGGTTTGTTAGAGATTGCTTTCGGGCATTGGTTCTCCATCCCTTATTTTTACGAAAAACTAACTGACTCAGAAGCAGAAGCTGTTTTGATTTTTGCTAAAATAAAAAAACTGATGGACGCTGAAGCGGCAAGTCCTAAACCCCAACCTTTCTCAGTTGGTGAGTTGCTAGCGATGCCTCCATTGCAGCCGGATTAAGTAGCAAAAGTCCCTGGTTGAAATCATGTCAAACCACCAAAATGAACCTAGAGAATACGATGCCGTCCTCGGCGGCCAAAATTTAATTCCTGTGAATGGTGCGATACTCGGAGGCATCTCCGGCCTTAAAAGCCGCTTAGCTTCGCCCGCTGTCGGAGTTAGAATCACCGCGCTCTCCGAAGCGCTGAAATATGGAGAAGCCGGGTTAGATTTGATAATTCAAGCATTGCATGATGAGTCAATGCAGGTTGAATTTGCTGCCTATTACCTGCTGAAAGATAGAAATGAGGAGAAGATTCAACAACATTTACAGAACTATCCTCCTATATTTGAATTTGATGTCATTACCGTAGATAATACGGGAAAAGAAAACAGTCGCCGTAAGTCCTTTGCTCGCTTTTTCCCGGAATACTTAGGTAACGGAATTGTACTGGAAATGGTTGACCTTCCTGGCGGCACATTTATGATGGGTTCCGCCAAAAACGAAGAAGGTAGACTTGATAGCCAAAGTCCCCAGCATCAAGTAACAGTACGGGGTTTTTTTGCAGGGAAATACCCCATCACCCAAGCACAGTGGCAAGCCGTGATGGGAAACAACCCATCGGGTTTCCCAGGTAAAAAACGTCCAGTAGAAAATGTATCCTGGGATGATGCCATCGAATTCTGCGGCAAACTCTCGCTACAAACCGGGAAAAAATATCGCCTCCTGAGTGAAGCAGAATGGGAATACGCCTGTCGTGCCCGAACAACAACCCCATTTCATTTTGGGGAAACCATAACCCCGCATTTAGTCAACTATAACCAATATGGACCGCCCTACGCAAAAGCCCCCACAGGACTTTTGCGCCGAGAAACAACCGATGTCGGGAGTTTTCCCCCCAATGCCTTTGGACTGTACGATATGCACGGCAATGTTGCGGAGTGGTGCAGTGATACGTGGCACGAAGACTATAACGGTGCACCAACTGACGGAAGTTCCTGGGAAACTGGCACTTTAAGGAATACTCGAGTGCTGCGTGGCGGTTCCTTCTTGTGCCGTGCGGTCGCTTGCTGCAGCGCCTATCGTGTCAGGGAATTGGTGGACTGTGGCTTCACTATCATGGGTTTTCGCGTAGCTGTGGTTTTCGCGTAGTCTCCGTAGCTAGTTGACTTACTTATAAAAAATACCCTGAAAACCCTGTGACTAAAGTCCAGGGATGAAAGGGCATGGCAGGATTTATCCTGCCTATCAGATATACCAATTGCAAAAATGTCTGGCACGTGTGCTATCGTGCAAAGAGTCGAAAGTTGCGAATTTTGAGAAATCAAGTATCTAGCTTAACAGCAGTACGGATGCTCTAAATAATTAATCACCACCAATACTAAGGTTCTGAACCGATTAAATCGTCAGTAAAAGACGTTAAAACCTACCCCCGGACTGGAGGAAAGTCACGACCGAGGAGCTAGTTGCAAGACGCTTGATAGCAGACCGCCATTTTTGGCAAAAGGATTGCGCCCGGAAAGCCTGGCAATAGGGATATTAAGGCCCGAAGGTCTTAAGAATCCCCGTCGCGATCGCGCCGGGAGTGTCAATTGAAAATATCTTTGGGCTTCTGCAATAGCAAAGTTGCGGTCAAATAAACTGCGGCGTACAGGCCTAAAATTCCCCAATTCAGAGCAAAGTTTTGTTAAGTCGGTTGGTAGACTGCACTCTTATCGAATAAGTGCGGTAAGATTGTGCGATCGGGCAATCTTACCGCACTTTGCTCAACCGTTTATGTAATAATCCCGCGTTCCCTTCGCATTCATCGCTTCTCCGAGTCGATTTAACCCGTACACATAAGCAGCAGTTCTCATGGAAACTGACAATTCCTGAGATTTTCTCCAAATTGCTTCAGTTTCTTCGACCATTTTATGCTTCAACCGCTGATTGACTTCATCCAGGGTCCAATAAAGCCCGCTGCGATTTTGTACCCACTCAAAATAACTAACCGTTACGCCTCCGGCATTGACTAAAATATCAGGGATTACTTGAATTCCCCTCGCTTCTAAAATCAAATCAGCAGCCGAATCAATCGGGCCGTTAGCTACTTCAAAAATAAACTTAGCCTTAACATCATTAACATTGGCTTCCGTTATTTGATTTTCCAAAGCTGCTGGAATGAGCACATCTACATCTAATGCTAAAAGTTGCTCATTTGTCAAGTTTTCGTGTTCTATAATATTGCAAACAGAACCTTCACAGTAAAGAGCTTTGATACCTTTGTTTGAGTTTTTAAAGCCTCGAATACTCGGGATATCCAGCCCTTGTTTAGCATAAATTCCCCCTTGGGAATCGCTGACAGCAACAACTTTGTAACCTGCTTTCCAGAGCAGTTCTGCTATTTCTGCACCGGCATTACCAAAACCTTGTACGGCTACAGTTGTATCTTGAGGATTTAGCTCAAATTTGGGTAAAATAGTTTGTACTACAAAAAAAGCACCCATTGCTGTGGCCGTATCTCTGCCCAAACTGCCGCCAATTGTCACGGGTTTACCAGTCACCACCGCTGGAGAAAGCTGCCGCTTAATAATATTGTATTGATCCATCATCCAACCCATAATCATGGGATTGGTGTAGACATCCGGGGCGGGAATATCGACATCCGGGCCGATGAAATCTGCGATCGCATCGACATAGCCCCGGCTCAACCGTTCCAATTCCAGTTTGGACAATTCCTTGGGATTGAGAGTGATTCCGCCCTTGGCTCCTCCAAAGGGCAAGTTCAAAACTGCACATTTAAACGTCATCCAAAATGCTAAGGATTGCACTTCATCAAGGGATACTTCCGGATGATAGCGCACTCCTCCTTTAGACGGGCCTCTGGTATTGTCGTAGCGCACCCGATAACCTTGAAAAATTCGCAGAGAACCGTCGTCCATCCGCACGGGAATCGATACAATTAAACTGGATTTGGGGTATTTCAGCCGTTCAATCGTATCCTCGGAAAGCGACACATATTTTAAGGCTCGTTCTAATCGGCGACTGGCATCGGCAAATAATGAATCAGACATAATAAGATGAAGGAAGAGGTTCGAGGTAAGAAGGAAGACAGGAGAATAATTTTGACACGGGTACCCGGATTAATTATTGAGTGTCCGTCAATCGATTTTAGATTTTAGATTTTAGATTTTAGATTGACCCCACGGATAAATGCTCTTTCTTGAGGATTTTCGAAAATCGATTTGGGATTGATTCCACGGATAAATCACGTGGCGGGTACCACCTTTGAAATTCAAGGTCCGATTTGGAAGTCCGAGGGAAAGAGAAGAAGGAAGAATAGCTGACCTCTTAAATTTAAGTATCTCGGCTGACCTACTGGTTTTCCTATACATTTTAATTTAATCACAATCCAGGTTGAATCCTGTCAACACTCAACAATCAACTGTCCACAAACTATTTTGTGTCGATCGACTTGTCGAGCAGTGCCAAGCAGCGATTAAGCAGATACACTTACAATAGAGGGTGATATTTAAGCTCAACCCCCAATTTGAGTTCGTGAGTTCAAATCAGTGCCAGCCATCAGGGGAATTAAATTCTGAAATAGATCGAGGCTTTAGCTGACCTTATCCACTCAATTATTATTATGGTTGGACTCCTAGCCGCGCTCTCTGCGTCTGCGGCAGGGGGTATGAGAATTGCCCTGCCCCTGCTGTTAATTGGTTTGCTGCGGATTGACAAACTTTGGTCGGAAATACCTTTATTGTCTGGGGTTCACCCCCAAGTGGCGATCGCCATCTTGGTGAGTTGGTCGCTGTTAGAGTTATTTGCTTCTAAAACCTTTGTGGGACAGCGGGTGCTGCAAATTGTGCAAATTATTTTCAGTCCCATTGTAGGAGCAATTATGGGAATTGCGATCGCTCAGGTAAGTTCGATCGAGGAAATTATTGCTCACCCTTGGATGCTGTGGATTATTGGTGTTGTCGGAGGTTTGTTGGCTTTAGTGCTGCAACTGGTACAAGCAGGATGGCTTTACCGGCTGCGGGGTTTGCCGATTTGGGTGATTTTCCTCCAAGATGTTCTGTGCATTTCCTTGGTGTTGTTTGCCTTTGACGCCCCGCGGCAGGGAGGGTTAGTTGCTATGATGCTGCTGTGGCTGGCAATTCGCAGTTCTAAAGAGTGGTATCGCTGGTACAGGAGTCAGGGAATACCGGCCGATAGGGGAAATCCCCGCCGCCGCAAGCGCGATCCTGATTAATTAGTGATTAGTTATTGGTGATTAGCCATATCGTTTACGGTTGTTTCGGAATAATGATTTAACCGCAGAGACCGCAGAGGGCGCTGAGTCTCCAGAAGAGAGAGATGAATAATTCCGATACCAACGGATTTGATATCATTAGTCATTTGTAAGTACAGTCAACTGTCAACTGTCAACTGTCAACTGTCAACTTAAAGCAATCCGATCGAGTGTAGCGGGCCCTGACCCGTAATTAACTCCAGCAATAGTGCCACAAAACCAATCATCGCCACACGACCGTTCCAAACTTCCGCCCCGGTGGTCAAACCCCACTCCCACTGCTCTTGAGGGTACATCTTAACTTTCTTGGAAGGGCGTATAACATCAGAGAATTTAACGTTGGGAGATTCTATCGACTCGATGACTAAATCGGCCAAGGCTTCAATAAACACCGGATGAGTATTCAGGGCGGGCACTCGGTAGAAATTCTCAATCCCCGATTCTTCTGCTAATTCTCGATACTCCATGTCAATTTCTTGTAGAGTCTCGATGTGTTCGGAAACGAAACTAATGGGAACTACCAACAAATCTTGGACTCCATTTTCTGCCAATTCGGTTATGGCGTCTTCGGTGTAAGGCTTGAGCCATTCCACCGGGCCAACCCGACTTTGATAAGCTAGAGTGTATTCGTTCGATCGATCCAAATGTTCCATAATCAGACGAGTGCAATCTTCTATCTCGCGCTGATAGGGGTCTCCCGCCTCTTCTACATAGCTCAGGGGGACGCCGTGCGCGCTAAAAAAGATGTGAACTCGATCGGGATTCGGATTGTGGTCTAGTTCTTGGGCTATCAGTTCCGACATTGCCTGAATGTAGCCTGGCCGCTTATACCAAGAAGGAATCGCGGTATATTCGATCTCCGTCAGGGCTGGATCTTTGCCCCAGATTTCTTCTAGCTGCCGGAAGCTAGAACCGCTGGTGCTGATGGAAAATTGAGGATACAGCGGCAAGATTGTCAAATGTTCTATGCGATCGCGCTTTATTTTGGCTATCGCCTCTTCTGTAAAAGGATGCCAGTAGCGCATCCCCACGTATACTCGAGCATCTTGTCCCTTAGACTGCAAGACGGATTGCAGCGAAGCCGCTTGTTCCTCGGTAATCCGCCGCAAAGGAGATCCGCCCCCGATGTGGCGGTAGTTTTCCTGAGATTTCTGAAAACGCAGGGTCGAAATCAACCAGGCGAGCGGTTTTTGCATCCACGGAAACGGAATCCGAATGATTTCCGGGTCAGAAAACAAGTTGAACAGGAAAGGACGGACATCCTCGATTTTATCTGGCCCGCCCAAGTTTAATAGCAATACTCCCACACGACCCATAGCGGTTACAGCTCTCCCATCGTCTCAGTTCTGTTACTTATCTTGATCATTTGACACTCCCGCCCCTAAAGGCGTGGGGATTTTTTATTCAGCGACTGACCTTTAAGCGCTATGTCCTTGCGGCAATTCTTAAACCTTTCAACCGTAGCAAATACCACCAATTGACGAGTTCAACTCACAGCAACCCTCTTGGGGTCTGTCTCCCAAAGCCTACTAGGATCTAGCCTAGAGTTCGGGTATGGTCTACCCTACTTAACAAATGAACCAAATATTTGTTTTCTGGTAAAGAGAATACGTTGATTCTCTAGCTGTTTTAAGAGTTTTCGCTGCTCTGTGTCCAACAGTTTGTGCCTAAAAGTGTGTCTTAACTGTTTCACTTGAGACAAAGGAGTTTAACCTTGACTATCGTAGTATACCACAAGTGCCACCAATTCCCTGATTTTTGGGAAGGGATTTAAGAAATTAAAGCCGTGCTAGAAGGACGGGGTTTTAAACCCTATTTCCCGATAATATCTTAAGTCGATAGCAAGGTATAGATAATTTTGACTGTGGCAACACTTTTTAGAGATTTAAGTTATCGGTATAGCGTGTCTCCTTGATGCGGTCGCGGCTCTGGCCCGCGACTGAGCCTAGGTTCCGAGGCTCGTTTGGGCTAGCGACGCTTGGAAAATTTGACCGTCAGCGCGGAAAATAAAGTTTGAGATTTTTGCGGCAGCAGCCGTCAAACTACGCAATTTCTGGTGCAATATTCCCCGGATGTCACAGGACTTGACGCTTCGCCATTATTTCTGCAACGGGCAAGGAAAAATGTACTATCAGCCAATTATGTAGAAGCTTTTGCTGAGTCAATGCCTTTTCCCGACTGTCTGTTTGACAGGAGTGCACAGCTCTGTTGCGATGCACTTCATGCGATCGGCGCAATTGCCACAATTTTTTCAGGAAGTATACCGCATCATCAAGCCCGGTTGTCTATTCATTTTGGTAGATTTTCATCTCACAAATCCGGTTTTGTGGGCTCTGTTGGCTGTATTTTTGTGGTTGTTTGAGACTGAAACTGACTTGGGGAGTTTGTTAGCCGAGGTGGGATGGCGATCGGACAATTCCGAAGAAGCTCAGCAACCAAAAATTTATGCTGGCGGCAACATCCAACTAATCCAAGTTCAAAAGTCATATCAAATCCGGTAACATCGTCGGGACAATCACCTATGGGGCCACCGGAATTGCTCTAATTTATCTGCGTTAATCTGTGTTAATCTGCCTGTATCTGCGGTTAAAAAAAGATAATTTCTGCAACCGCAGATGACAATGGATAGACGCAGATAAACGCAGATAAAGAGAATAGATAAAAGCATCTGCGTTTATCTGCGTTTATCTGCGGTTTCCCTATCACTACCAAAAATCTGCCCTAAGCCTACTAATGACTAATGAGTAATAACTAATAACTAAACAAACTTTTTCGCTTCAGCCAAAGCCGCCTCAAACTTGAGCAATACATCCTTTTCTGTGTGAATAACTTTCTCTTGTTCCAGCAGCGGGCGGCCAAAGCGAAAAATGCCGTCCTGTTCTACGTGGTCTACATAAGGCAGGGTTTCTGGATGCGGCAAAAATTTTCTGCCAATGGTGTACGGCGTGTGGAAAGAAAAACTATAATCGGGAAACTTGTCGCTCTTGATTTCCAGGTAGTAAAGCGAGTAATAATCTTTGGTTTCGGAGTACACGCATTCGCGGCACTTATTTACCAATTTGCGGTTCTGATAGAAAAAATCCCACTTATCCCAATAGTAGCCATCTTTCATCATTTCCTGGTGGTCGTCGCACAGTTCGAGATATAATTTGTCAGCATCTCCGGGACGGTAGAAGTAAAGCATGGCGTAGGGCATTTCAATCAGTAACTTGACAGCTTGATTTTTTCGCTGATACCATTCCTGCTGGTGAGTTTCGTAGACTTCCTTAGATTTAATTGCTTTAAAGCTGTTGAGCTGATTTTCTTTGGCCCACCGCGACGCCCAAACTGTCCAGTAAGCTAGCTGGAAGGTTGCTGAAATTTCCGCCGAACCTTGTTCTTTCCAGTCGGCAATGATTTTTTCCCACTCGGAACTAAAAGCTACTCGGGATTGTTCGTTTTCTGCGGGGTTTTCTGTATTGATTGGGGAGGCTGTTGGGCGATTATTTTGAATTAGCCCTTTGGGTTCTTGACGCCAATTATTAATATCGGTTGGCGTTAGACTTAAGATGAATCTTCGGTCGTGAACGGGATATTCTAAATGGATTCCTGATTTGCGGAAAGAGCGGTATTCTAGAATAGGGAGTTTGCCTTGTTCAATCCACTGCTGGCGTTCGGCTGGCGAACACTTGAGCATTGTTTCTACTTCTACTGGATTGACGGCTAATTCACTTTTGAATGTCTCCCAAAATCTTTCTTGTTCCGCTGGATTTATTTCCAGCACGGATACAATTCGGTTGATGAGGTGATCGGTTTTGTCTTGGCAATTTTCGGGAAGTCCTAAAAAGTCGAGGAGTTTGGTCTTGAGTATGCGTCTGGCAGAGATTAGCTCGGCTAACATGAGAAGCTCCAGTAGAGTCATGACTTGCGCCCTTGAATTGGCAAGATTTTTGCAAGTCTTATCTATCTTAATAGATTCTCCTGGGTTGTCGGCAATTGAAAGGTCCGCGCGAGCCAAGCTATCCCGAACGCGCGGGCTTTTGGTTCGGGTGGGGAATCGCGGAACCTCGCCCCTATCCCTAAGCCAAAATACTCAAAACAAGGGCAAAAGACCGATTCCCTACGGGATAGCTACGCTTCACGACCTTTTGCCGTTTTTGGCTAAAATCGATAATTGCGATCGCGCACCCACAAACTCACAGGCACAGCATGGCCTGTTTTGTCAACCTTTACTTCTACCAAAAAAGATTGTCGCTGGCTGCTTTGAGCTTCGCTAATCTCCTGATTGAGTTTTTCCCTTTCATCCTCTGGCATATAATAAGTTTCTAAGCCGTATTCCATCAGGAAACCGTTATATTTGCCCTTAATTGCGATTTGGTTGGCGGGCAAATTGCCGGGATTTTCTCGACTGAGGCGGACGGGTTTCCAAGCTTGCGGGCGGCCGGGATTTGTCGCGGCTTTTGGGGCTTCTAAAATTACATAAAAACTGGTTTGTGGCTTGACATTGTATGTATTTTGTGGACAAGCAGCCCCGGACGGACAAGATGTGTTTTCGGCAGGTAAATCTTTCCAGCCGGGGAGCTTTTGGAGATTTGTGCGATCGGAAATATCATAGCTCAAAACTTGGTAATATCCGCGCAAAAAGTCGTAAGGGTCTACTGGTGCTGTTTGCAGGATAACTGTTTTGCCAGTAATAAAAGTGTAAACTGCGGTCGCGGGTACGGTGGCAATTAGTCCGATTTGCAGCAGCAATGGAACCCACAGCCGCCACGCGGGAAGGCGTTTTGCTTCCGGGGGAAGCTGAAACACATTTGTTGTATCTGGATTTTTAACTAATAAGTCAATGTTGTTTTTGTTCATGTTAGGTATGGGTTATATTGTTTGCGGTTGTTTCGGAATGATTAAACCACAGAGACCGCAGAGGGCGCTGAGTCAATCGATTTTAGATTTTAGATTTTAGATTTTAGATTGACCCAACGGATAAATGCGGGGGCTTGAGAATTTTCGATTTTCGATTTGGGGTTGATTCCACGGATAAATCCGGGGGCTTGTACCATCAAGAAATTCTTGGTCAGAGAAGAGAGAGATGAATAATTTCTATTCATCGGGGATTTTTGCGAAGTGGCGCTCGAACCACAAACCCGCAGCAATAACACCGATTCCGCACAAAACAAATACAAAAGATTTGAGCAACAATCCTGTGTTGTATTCAAACACTCGGCTGATAATTTGCAGGGTGATTAATACCATGCCTCCCCAAAAACTCTTGCGGTTTCCTACAGCTAAACCTTCTCGGATTAAGCCGACTGCGAGCAGAAATGATAAAACGTTAAACAGAAAAGTCGCTAATTCTGGAATCCGAATAAAATTCAAGTGGTAAAGCGGTATTAAAGCGGTGATGAGTATCAAAAGTGCGATCGCACCTGTGGTCAAATCCACTCGTTTTTGTGTGGGACGGCGGAGTTCCAAACGTCCCAAGCGCAGCCATTCAAACGCCGTGAAACCGCCGACAACAGCCACATTTGCCAGCAAAACCAAATCCGGCTGAATCTGCGCAGGATTCGGCGAAGCTGGCCAAAACCAGTGGAAAGAAAGAACATAAAACACACCGGCGAGAAACACGAGTGCGAAACTGCGGGCGGTAGGTTGAAACAGCCTGCTGTGCACCTTCGGCCACATTGCATCGTCGTATCCCCACAGCAAAGCGGGCGGTAGGGCACAAAAAATTGCTGCACCCCAGGTTGGATTTAACCCTCGGACGATAGAAACTTGTAGGGAGAAAATTAGGACGATCGCACTTATGGCAAAAATAGCACGCGACCGACACCAATAAGCCAGGGGCACAAACATTATACTGGCTGCGATCGGCATTTGCCGCACCAAAACATCCAGCCAAGAAAACTCGACTTTGGAAGACCAATCTAACACGGCCAGCCCATAGCCCAAACCGACTAAAAGTGCGGACAAAACGCCCAAGGAAGTCAACCGCAAACTGTAAGCCATTCCGAGCACGCCGATTCCCCAAGTGAGGTAAAGTCCGTAGGAAGAACCGCCAATGTGGAACATTTGCGCCATCAATGCCATATTTGCGCCTAAAATCAGAGCTCCTAACAGCAACAATCCTTCACCTAGGAGTTTATTTCGCCCTTTTGTTGCGGGTATATTTGGATGGGAGTTTTGGCTTCGGGATGGGGGAATTCGCCACAGATAGAAACCCGCTGCATTGACTGCTACGAAAAGAGTTAGCAGCATTGCGACTCTCACTTCTCGCGACCAAACTTGCCAGTTTGCGGCTACAAAGGTGATGACTCCTATACCGAGGAGAATGCCGCCGAGACTCATCAGAATGCTGAGGAATCGGTTGCGGGAGGCGGTTTCGAGTGTGTTGAATTGGTAGCGTTCCGAAAGTTGTTGGTAGAATGAAGTGTCGATGAGTCCTTCTGCTTGCCAGAGTTTGGCTTGTTCGCGCAACTCGCGCCGAAATTTATCTGAAATCATTGTTTATATTCCAGAGGATTTGAACTGTGATAGTTTTTTATATGTCACTTGTGGGGCGATTGTCGATGGAGGCTGGGACACCTGCTGAACTTGCACAGCAGATTTGATTGAGATCCTTCGGGGGTTGAAACCGTTTCTATATAAACAAACTCCCAGCAGCAAGGGACGAATAAATTAAGGAAGGTAATTTTATGGTACAAGCTCAATCTAAAAAATTAACTTTTGATGAGTACCTTAATTACTCAAATGAGACGGATCGACGCTATGAGTTAATTGATGGGGAGTTAATCGCTTTGCCGCCCGAATCTGAACCTAATAATTTTATTGCTAACTATCTATTTTTCTATCTGGCTAGCAGCGGGCTAGTGCCACTTAGACTGATTAAAACGCATAATTGCGAGGTTCAAGTTGCCGTTTTGCGATCGGGAGATGCGGCCAACCGCTACCCCGATTTGATAATTCTGGAACCCGAACACATTCCGCTGACAGCAAACAGGCTAACTATCACTTTCGATATGTTGCCTCCTCGGTTTGTTGTGGAGGTAGTCAGTCCGGGTAGATTGGGCAGGGATCGGGATTACGATCCTCTTCGAGGGCTTCGCCAACGCCAACGAGCTCAGTACGCAGCGCGGGGCATCGCAGAGTATTGGGTTATCGATCCAATTGAACAAGTTGTGACGGTTTTGCGGCTTGAGGATGGGCAATATGTTGAGGTTGGGGTATTTCGGGATGGAGAGGCGATCGTATCTCCGATGTTTCCACAGCTAAGTTTGACGGTTCAACAGATTTTGAGTGGTGAGGTTTAAGGGCGGATTAATAGCTAATTGGTTAGCATTCATCTAACCAATTAGCTATTAGTGAAAATCTCCACCCTCAACCTGATTAAGGCCCAATACGCTTGGGTTAAAACTGTTTATTCCGGGCGAGTTCCCCCTAAATCCCCCTTAAGAAGGGGGACTTTGAGCAAGTTCTTGTCCCCCCCTTCTTAAGGGGGGCTAGGGGGGATCGGGCTCGGGCCCAAGCGTATTGGATTAAGGCCATGTTTCCATCCTTAATAGGGGTTTAGTTTGATTGCGGCTTTTCCGAGTTGTTGGCTGGCTCCGGTTATGGAAGTGTTTCAATCCCTGATAGGGATTTAGGTTGATTGCAACAATCAATTAATTTTTTAAACATTTTCCAAACTTCTGTGCGAGTTTCAATCCCTGATAGGGATTTAGGTTGATTGCAACCTGATGATTTCTCCTATCTGTGCGGATGGCATTGGCAGTTTCAATCCCTGATAGGCATTTAGGTTGATCGCAACTTACCCTGGAACTGCACAACCTTTCATTCTGCGAGGTTTCAATCCCTGATAGGGATTTAGGTTGATTGCAATCTGCTGCTTATTGGCGCGCTGTTCATTTCAAAGCGTTTCAATCCCTGATAGGGATTTAGGTTGATTGCAACGATGAAGAAAATTGTGCAAATCTAAAGTCACATATGTTTCAATCCTCATAGGGATTTAGGTTGATTGCAACTTCCGATCGAGAGCGGATGGAGAGGTATGATCCGCAGTTTCAATCCCTGATAGGGATTTAGGTTGATTGCAACTCCAGGCAAAGAGAAGTTAAGCCCATCGGCGATTCAGTTTCAATCCCTGATAGGGATTTAGGTTGATTGCAACAGCAATTTAACGATTAGATTTCCGATAATCCCAAGATTTCAATCCCTGATAGGGATTTAGGTTGATTGCAACCAAAGGTTCGGGGAAAAAGTTCTTTGCCGACATCGCCGTTTCAATCCCTGATAGGGATTTAGGTTGATTGCAACATCTCGATATCAAGATTGGTTGTCGTGTCGCTGCGGTGTTTCAATCCCTGATAGGGATTTAGGTTGATGGCAACTCTTACTTACAGCAAACATCTCTTATCAAAATTCAGGTTTCAATCCCTGATAGGGATTTAGATTGATTGCAACCTGGTACAGACCAGGAGGTATATGAGGTAATACTGGAGGATGGGTTTCAATCCCTGATAGGGATTTAGGTTGATTGCAACAAGACTCGTTATTATTGCGATCGCCCGGGGCATTATCGTTTCAATCCCTGATAGGGATTTAGGTTGATTGCAACTGCGAGAAATTGAGTGCCAACACATTGCGCCAGACTTGTTTCAATCCCTGATAGGGATTTAGGTTGATTGCAACTTGGCGGGCAAAAAATTGTTTGGGGCCGCGAAGGAGGGTTTCAATCCCTGATAGGGATTTAGGTTGATTGCAACGGGGGATGTCCTCATACGGTATACAGAGCCCAAGGATGTTTCAATCCCTGATAGGGATTTAGGTTGATTGCAACTGTACATAGAGCACATGAATCCCAAGTACATCCGCGTTTCAATCCCTGATAGGGATTTAGGTTGATTGCAACATTTTTTGTGAATCTAATGATGTACGACTTCTTCAAGAGTTTCAATCCCTGATAGGGATTTAGGTTGATTGCAACACTTGGGCGGCAGAAGGCTGTCTCTTAGCGGCGTTTACTCTGTTTCAATCCCTGATAGGGATTTAGGTTGATTGCAACTTGTAATTCCTCGCGGTCGCGTCGCTTATTTCTGCTTCTTTAGTTTCAATCCCTGATAGGGATTTAGGTTGATTGCAACTTGTCAGTTTACTGTTCTGAAGGAGTCGCAATTATAAGTTTCAATCCCTGATAGGGATTTAGGTTGATTGCAACTTTACCCAAGACATAAACCAGCTCACAATTCTTAAGTTTCAATCCCTGATAGGGATTTAGGTTGATTGCAACAATGGCGTGAAAATAGGTTCTCCCACCATAAATCGTTTCAATCCCTGATAGGGATTTAGGTTGATTGCAACTAGCGGTCTTACATTGCCGGAAGGTTCCACGACTTCATGTTTCAATCCCTGATAGGGATTTAGGTTGATTGCAACCAGGCTCATCGCCGATCGCACCGGCCAGTACGCTGGCAATGTTTCAATCCCTGATAGGGATTTAGGTTGATTGCAACCGCCCGATCGCGCGATCGTCCGCTACCGATGAAGTTTCAATCCCTGATAGGGATTTAGGTTGATTGCAACCTGCCAGCACTACCACCGTGTTTATATGTCGGTGGGGCAAGTTTCAATCCCTGATAGGGATTTAGGTTGATTGCAACCAGAGAATTATATCGCTTGCAAACTCAGCCAGTTAGTTTCAATCCCTGATAGGGATTTAGGTTGATTGCAACGCAGCTACAGGAAGCCTGGAAAGGCTATTTAGTTGGTTTCAATCCCTGATAGGGATTTAGGTTGATTGCAACGTGTTTGCTCTTGGCTTTCTGGGAGTCGCAAGTGTTTCAATCCCTGATAGGGATTTAGGTTGATTGCAACTTGATAGAAGCTCGGACTCTGCCAGCCGGGGTGTAGTTTCAATCCCTGATAGGGATTTAGGTTGATTGCAACTATATTTGGCAATTATTTATGTTTCCGAGCTTACCGTTTCAATCCCTGATAGGGATTTAGGTTGATTGCAACACAATGGAGAAATTCTCGCAGGTTATGCTGCTTTCTCTGTTTCAATCCCTGATAGGGATTTAGGTTGATTGCAACACGGTATCTGCAAATGTCAATGGCGCTATCTATTCCGTTTCAATCCCTGATAGGGATTTAGGTTGATTGCAACCTCCTTGAATGGCATCTTGCTGAATAATGTTCCATTCAGTTTCAATCCCTGATAGGGATTTAGGTTGATTGCAACTGAAGGCCGACCAGCTACAGCTGCGGGTATAGTTCGTTTCAATCCCTGATAGGGATTTAGGTTGATTGCAACTTTTGTGTGAACGTCATTAAGCGGGACAGGTTCGCTCTCTTCTGTTTCAATCCCTGATAGGGATTTAGGTTGATTGCAACGGAGCTGATGATAGACCGCGAAAGCCCCCAATTCGTTTCAATCCCTGATAGGGATTTAGGTTGATTGCAACACAGGGGTATTGAGATACCTTTGGATGATTTCAAGTTTCAATCCCTGATAGGGATTTAGGTTGATTGCAACAGCGTGGACGTGCGGATTGGCAAGTAAATTTCTGTTTCAATCCCTGATAGGGATTTAGGTTGATTGCAACAGTTAGTTTCTGAAACCCTTACTGTATTTAGTTTTCAAGGTTCGTTTGCGTCTGTACACATTAAAAGTACCATTTCAAGACCGACCTGTCAACAGGCAAAATATTCAACAAACCTCAAAACCTTTCACAGCAAGCAATACAGCATTTGCGTCCGTCGGATTTTTCATAAAGTGCCTTAAACCCATACTACGCAACTGATACAGCCGAAAAAAATCACCCCCTCAAAAAAACACCTACCCACAGGCGCAAATCTCAACCTTCAACCCGATTCAAATTCCAGTCGTAAGGCAAAAAAACGATCGCCCATCCATCACCCACAGCCGCCTCCGGCCCCAAATAACCGCCCACATACTCAGCCACCGAACCCGCCGCCTTTACAAAATCCTCCTCGTACCACTTAAAAATCTTGCTCAAATAAAGCGTCTTTTTCTGGGCATCATATCGCACCTTATCAGGATTGTGAATAAAACGGCTCGCATCCGCTTCTAGTTGAGTCCGTACCGACTCCGGGAAATAAGCCCCCCGGCGCAGCAGCGGGCACCCGACAGAAGCGCAAACTAATGCAAAATGGATGCGCGGTTCCGCAAATTCCGGCCGCAAAATTGCGTGTTCGATTTGATTGAGACTGTACTTTTTGCCGCCAACAATCGTATTTGAACGGGTGAAAAAATCCAAAAAACTCAGCCAGTTGGGAATTCCCAAAACTTTGGGACGGATCGACGCGATCGGATATACTTCCAGAACTTGAGAAATTGCGATCGCATTGTACGCATTCAGCCACAACGCCAGCCGCCCATCCGCATCAGTCAAATCCGCCAAATCCACATCAGCCCAACTTTCCAGCCACGCCCTCAAAACATCCGCCCCCTCAGCTTTCCAGCGCTGATAATTGACGCGGCCCAAATCGTCAACGTAGCGTTGCAGCAACTCGTCCCAAATCCTAAAGTCGATCGTACCGATCATTTATTACTATCCATATGATAAGGCGGACATTGCTTTAGCTTCTGCTTCTATAGCAATCCTAAAGCATTTGTGAATTTCTTACTCCCGGACCTTGCTAAGGGGAGGGTTGGGGTGGTAAAAAATTTACGACTCCTGCAAGGATTTCTATATTTAATACTACCGTCAACCCAAATAACACCTGCAACGGTAGGATTTTTTAGATTAGCCCCGTCAAACCGGCTTTGGTTAAATTAGCATCGCTAAAATTAGCGCCTTGTAAATTAGCTTGCCGCCAAGCAGCCCCGCTCAAAATTGCCCCGGATCAATTAGCTTCCCTAAAATTTGCTCCTCTCAAATCTGCATTTGCTAAACTCGCGTCCCCTAGGGGAAAGCTACTCAAATCGCCGCCCGCACCCTGGTTAGTTTACCACAACTAATTGACTTGCTGGCCGTTAGCTCCAATCACCGATGCAGCCAACCCGAAAATCAGTCCCCATGAAACTGCTCCCCAAGTTACAGATTTCCTGCTCTTTACCTTCTACAATTTTAAAAGATTCTTAATTTCAACTTTAACAGGGATCGGTTTCTTCCCGCACAACACCAATCCCACTTTGAGCGGCAATTTTTTAATTTACCCTTACCTGCATAACACACTATGACGGATCGAACCAACTTTTTCGATAAACTGTTAGCGGCTGTTGAAAACAATCAAAGTTTGCTGTATTTAGCCCTCGACCCCGACCCGGAAACCTTGACCGCCCTGGTTTCCATGACTGCAGAGGAAACTAAAAGTTTTGTAACAGATTTGTTGTCAAAGCTAAAAAGTGCGATCGACCAAACAGCAGATTTAATCTGTGCCTGCAAAATCACCCTCGGTTTTTACCAATCTCTCGGTATTCCCGGTTGGCAATTGCTGCAACAAATTTTAACAAGTATTCCTCCTCAGATACCCGTAATTTTAGATGCCAAACACTGCGATTTAAATACCAGCACAGTGTTTGCAAAAGTTGTATTTCAAGACTGGCAAGTTGACGCTATTACTTTAAGTCCCTATGCCGGATTCGACCAAGTAGCGCCTTTTTTGTTATACGCCGGAAAAACCGTTTTTGTCCTCTGCGCCACCGCCAACGCCTCAGCGGCCGCTTTGCAAGAATACCCGACCCCAGAAAACCCTTTATACTTGCAATTAGTCCGAGTCTCTCAAACTTGGGGAACTCCAGAACAACTCGGTTTAGAAGTAGGAGTAATGCCGGATATGTTGGCGCGCATCCGCCAAGCCGCTCCTGAACGCCTAATTTTAGTCGAAGGAGACATCGCCGAAGAAAATGACCTCACAGAAGAAAACGACCTCGCACAAATGCTCGCGGCTGGTTTAAACAAGAATGGTGAAGGTTTATTGTTGCCAGTCCCCCCGAGTTTATTAGCGGGGAAAGAGCCGCGCCGAGAAATTGAGAAATTGCGGGATAATATTAATAAACAGAGGATGCGGGCAATAGAAGGTAGTCCCACTTGCGAATTGTGGCTGCCCGATGTTTGCTTTTTGCAACCGGAACCTTACCGCGATTTAATCTTGCAACTTTATGACATCGGCTGCGTAGTTTTTGGCGACCACGTACAAGCATCGGGCGCCGTATTTCCATATTACATCGACTTGCGGAAAATTATCTCGATTCCGCAGATTTTCCACCAAATTGTCAGCGCTTATGCCGACATTCTCAAAAATTTAAAATTCGATCGCATTGCCGGAATTCCCTACGGTTCTTTACCCACAGCAACTGGTTTAGCATTGCGGATGGAACGGCCGATGATTTTCCCGCGCAAGGAAGTCAAAACTTACGGGGCGGGCAAGTTGATTGAGGGGCATTTTCAGCCTGGAGAAACGATTGTCGTAGTCGATGATATTTTGATTAGTGGCAAAAGCGTGATGGAAGGCGCTGGCAAGTTAAAATCTGCTGGGTTGAATGTGGAAGATATTGTGGTATTGATCGACCACGAACAGGGAGTTAAAGATAAATTGCAGGCTAATGGTTATAGCGCCCATTCAGTGTTAGCGCTTTCGGAAATTGCTCAAACTTTGTATCAAGCAAATCGCATTGATACCGAGCAATTCAATCTTTTGACAGCGTCACATTAAACCCCAGTTCCTGTAGGGGCGGGTTTGACCAACCATCTGGGCAAACAATTAATAATCTTATAAACCCGCCCCCCGCGGTCAACCTCAATGTACATTTTTTCCCTGGGTTCAAAGTCAAGGTTGATATAGGTTATTAGTTGTGTGGTGGCGGGTTTATGAGATTGTGTGTGTGGGTCGAATATTATTAGTAAAACCCGCCCCTACCAGGTAAATATATCAACCTTGCAGAACTTCAATTAAAGCATCGCCCATTGCCCGAGGGCCGACGAGTATCAAGCAAATCGCATTGATACCGAGCAATTCAATCTTTTGACAGCGTCACATTAAACCCCAATTCCTGTAGGGGCGGGTTTTACCAACCATCTGAGCAAAAAATTAATAATCTTATAAACCCGCCCCCCGCGGTCAACCTCAATGTACATTTTTTCCCTGGGTTCAAAGTCAAGGTTGATATAGGTTATTAGTTGTGTGGTGGCGGGTTTATGAGATTGTGTGTGTGGGTCGAATATTATTGGTAAAACCCGCCCCTACCAGGTAAATATATCAACCTTGCAGAACTTCAATTAAAGCATCGCCCATTGCCCGAGTGCCGACGAGTTTCATGCCTTCTGACATGATATCACCAGTGCGATAACCTCGATCCAAAACTTCGACAACTGCTTGCTCGATTTTATTAGCAGCTTCCGGCTGATTCAACCCGTAGCGCAGCATCATTGCCGCACTCAAAACTTGGGCGATGGGATTTGCTTTATCTTGTCCGGCGATGTCTGGTGCGGAACCGTGCACGGGCTCAAAAACTCCCGGTCCGGTTGCTCCCAAACTAGCAGAAGGCAGCATTCCAATACTACCAGTTAGCATCGCCGCAGCATCGGAAAGAATGTCGCCGAATAAATTGCCGGTGACAATCGTATCGAACTGTTTCGGCCAGCGAATTAACTGCATGGCTGCGTTGTCAACATAGAGGTGAGAAAGTTCGATATCAGGGTATTCTGAAGAAAGGGCAATAATACGATCGCGCCACAGTTGCGAAACGTCCAAAACATTCGCTTTATCAACGGAACACAGCCTTTTCCCCCGCTTAGAGGCTGTTTCAAAAGCCACGCGCCCGATTCTGTCAATTTCCGAGTCGGTGTAAGCCATCGTATTGACACCGCGTTTTTCGCCTGTTTCCGTCTCAAAAATGCCTTTCGGTTTGCCGAAGTAAATCCCGCCTGTGAGTTCGCGGATTACCATAATATCCACGCCTTCGACAACTTCCCGTTTCAAACTAGAAGCATCAACCAATTGCGGTAAAATAGTCGCAGGCCGCAAATTTGCAAACAATCCCAATCCGGCGCGCAGTCCTAATAATCCAGTTTCCGGGCGCTGTTCGCGGGGCAAATTATCCCACTTGTAACCGCCGATGGCTGCTAACAATACTGCATCGCTGTTGCGGCATTTTTGCAGTGTTTCTTCGGGTAGCGGATTGCCTGTTGCATCAATAGCAGCGCCGCCGATTAAAGCTTCTTGAAATTCAAAGCCGATGTCCAATTGTTTGGCGACAAGTTTCAGGACATCTACCGCCACAGCGATAATTTCAGGGCCGATTCCGTCTCCTGGTAAAAGAGTGATGCGGTAGTTTTGAGTCATATCGATTTTGGAGTTTTGATTGTAGATTTTTGAGGGGAAGCTAAGAACTTCTCGCCGGCTTAGAATTATATCAGCTTCTGTAGGCCATCGCACAAACTGGATTTTCACCCGTGAAGACATTGTATACAGATACCGACATCAACGAATACTTTCGCGCGCTGACGGGATTTCAACCCCGACAATTCCAAACAGAAACATTCCACAAAATTCTCAACCGCCAAGATGTCCTGCTGAGGGCGCCCACTGGTTCGGGAAAAGCTGAAACTGCTCAAGCCGCTTTTCTCTTTTGTGTTTGGGGAATGGATTTATTGGGAGGGCGATTGGGAAATTCACTGCAGGGCAAATTCTCGATCGCCCGAATTGGCAAAATTGTTCGCTATAAGCAACGATTTTGGCAAGCGGGGCTGCTTTTTTCAGTATTTGCCCGATCGAACTCAAATCACTCCCGAACCCCTGTGGCAGCCGAATTTGAGCCTTAGTTTCACCTTCGGGGCGATCGACGATTTAGGCAAAAACACCTTATAAAGCAAAATCAATCCCTTTTCTTCGGAAAGAGCAACACTTGACAAATACCGCACAATTGTTACCGGATTTCTGCCCCTAAAACTAACAGCTACCAGCGCGCCCTATGAATTTTACGAAAGACTCTGAACAAGAATTTGCCGGATTGAGTTTAGTATTAAAACCAGCAGCTACCTCAACTCGTTCGGTTCCCTTAAGGGAGTTGCTGCCTGCTTTTAAACGTCCCTTAGTTTGGGTTCCTGTGGTTCCGAGAGGAGGCGTTTTAAAAGTAAGGGCGGTTTTGCAGCAGCCAGAGTTTTATACTGAACTAATGCAGGCTATTTGCTGGGAAATCAGCAAGCATAAAACAGTGGAATGGCAAGGAAAAATCTGTGAAGTTACGGGAGTTGAAGTCGATTCTTCATCCCTGCACGTTCTCCAAATTCCGCTGCGGGCAAGCGATGAGCTTCCGCACACCTTGGGAAGGGCGGTTCACGCTCAATTTTTCCACTGGATAGGATGTGGAAATGCCGAACTAGCTCAAGAGTTGCACCAACAGGAGAATTTTCCCGGTGCTTTAGTTTTGAAACCGGGAAAAACTCCGCTGCAAAAATATCTCAAATTCGGATTGCTGCGGCCGGAATTGGTGGCTCCTTTCCTGTGGGGATTGAGTCAAGATATCGGGGCAGACATTGCTTTGACGGGGATTCCTTGCCGTTTGGGGGAAGCGGTGGAAGTTGTGGAAGCTAGCAGTTATGAGATTTTAGCAGAGTCGCCGCCCCAAAGGTCGATCGAACTAGAGTTTCTTTCGCCGACAAGTTTCAAGCAACTTCAGTCATGTCAGCCTTTCCCTTTGCCGGAATTAGTATTTGGAAGTTTGCTGCGCCGCTGGAATATTTTTGCTCCCACAGCGCAGCAATTTCCGGCGGTTGAGTGGACGGCTGTCACTGCTGCTTACGAGCTCAAAACTCGTGCTTTGAAAATGAAAGCGGGAGCAGAAATTGGGACGACTGGATGGGCGAGATATCAATTTGCGGATGCCCAACAGGCAAAAATTGCTGCGGTTCTTGCTCGTTTTGCAGCGTTTTCTGGAGTGGGGAGAAAGGTAGGAATGGGTATGGGACAGGTGAGATTAAGGTAAATGATTTATAGGTGCTATACCAGTTTACTTTTTAGCGTTTAAAGTACCATTTTTTTTTTGAATTTAGGGGCATCTATACTCGGTTTTTAAGGAAAAATATAAAGGTTTTAGGGTTGAGTTTACACTCACGCTAAACTGTCAATATTCAACAATTAACAGTCTAGATTTGAATGAATATTTTTTCCCTTGGGCTTATCTCAATGCTTGGGAATATTTCCACCGTCGCTTTTATTTGGAATACGAGTTATGGGAAATAGAGGATAACGAACATATTTTAATCTGGCGGCATTTGCACCGGAATATTAATCACGAGGGAGTGAGTGAAGAGGATGGTGTTTTGATTCATAGACAGCAGTGGGTGTGCAGCGATCGCCTGCTTGTAAGCGGCATTATTGATGCTGTGGACGATCGGGATGGTTGGTTAGTTTGTTGGGAGTATAAAAAAGTAAAAATGGGGAATTATCTTAACGATTATTTTCAACTTGGCGCTGCTGCTTTGTGTTGGGAAGAACGCTTGGGGCGGGAGATTGGCTGGGGGGAATTTTTCTATGCTGGCAACAAGCGGCGGGAGAAAGTTAATTTTTCTAGATCCCTGTAGGGACCCTCCAAGAGTCCCTTGGTGTCAACAAACACGTTAAACCGATAGTCCGGCAGGGGTTGAAACCCCTGCCTCAAAGCTAAAGTCCTCTTGCATAGGACCGAGAATAAAAATTTTTAAACTCATTAGTCCTCAGAGGACTTTAGCTATAAGTCCCGTGGAATTCATTCCCTGGCGGACTACCGGGTGGGCCGACAGCCTGAGTTGACACCTATGAGCACGGTACGGTGTCCATACAAGGGCTTTCTATGTACCTTACTTACCAGCAAAAGTGCTGTAAGTTATGCCTGTTGTTTATTTGGTGATTTACGATTTGCCGGATTCCGCAGGTGCTCCCAAACGGCGGACGCGGCTGCACAAGTTGCTGTCTGGATACCGAAAGTAGACGCAGTACAGTGTTTTTGAGTGTTTTTTGACGGCGCTGCAATTTGTAAAGCTTCAGCAGCAGGTGGAAAAGTTGATTAAGCCTGTGGAGGATTCGGTGCGTATTTATGTTTTGGGTGCGGACTCGGTGAAGCGGAGGATTTCTTATGGTTCCCAGCAACCTAGAGACGAAAGGGCGATCGTCTTTTAAGGCTATTTCAAGGATAGGTGGCTGTAGTTTTGCTGTGCGTATCTACAGTCAATCAACCCGGTTGCTGGGAAAATGGGGTTTTTTTGGTGGGAGGACTCTTGACAGGCCAAGGGCGATCGGCTTATGATTTTGGTGAACAGATGTGAATTTAAAACTTGAGGGGGTTGACAAAAACGCCAGAACCTTGAAAATTTTATAGTTGAATTTGGGAGGTCCGCGCAATTGCGAACGGGTTGCAATAAGCGGGGCTGTAATGAAGGTGAAAATGAGGCGGACGAAAACCGTTGGCAGAATCCTCTCTCTGATAGGGTTTGGGCGATCGGTCTTTCAACAAATAGAATCCCGGCAACGGGACCGGAACCCGTCAGCTATTGACTGACTGGTAATCTGCCCCGTCACCTTTCAACAAATAGAATCCCGGCAACGGGACTGAAACGGCTGTTGCTGATTGCACCAAGTCATTAGTCGCTCTTTCAACAAATAGAATCCCGGCAACGGGACTGAAACGTTGATTCTCACGATTAACGAGGAATACTTGGAAAAGCCTTTCAACAAATAGAATCCCGGCAACGGGACTGAAACTTCATCAACCCACCATTCTCCGACCCATTCCCCTGGGTTCTTTCAACAAATAGAATCCCGGCAACGGGACTGAAACGATTCTGTAAGCGTTAATCCGCTGTAACCCCCATCAACTTTCAACAAATAGAATCCCGGCAACGGGACTGAAACAGGAAATTGCCCAACGGTGGAGAAAAACCTTGGGACTTTCAACAAATATTAGAATCCCGGCAACGGGACTGAAACTTATTCACAGTCTGATTGCCCTGAACAATGGTCGCACCTTTCAACAAATAGAATCCCGGCAACGGGATCCAAACATAAATAAGTCAAGACAAAACCATTTGATGTCGTTGCTTTCAACAAATAGAATCCCGGCAACGGGATCCAAACGCTTGCCCGTTTTTCCTACCGTTAGTCTCTCCAATCAAAGCGGCTTTCAACGAATAGAATCCCGGGAACGGGACCCAAACGATGTATGGGACAGGATCGGAAAAGCCAAAATCCAGCCATGCCGCGCACCAAGCGACAGCCTTTCAACTCCTCGAATCCGCGCAACAAGATTGAAATAAGATAAAAACAGTTCGATCGCACGCACGTACAAAAAAATCGGCAAGGAGTCGCGCAGTGGCAGAGGGCGAAAGCATACCAACACCAGCACAGATTGATTCTCGGGACTATTCTTGGGCTTTTTGGCCAGTTGTCCCCCTCTATCCCTACAGCAAGCGGCGCACCATCCGCAAAGAAATAGTCAAGGACACAATCTGGACTTTTGACCAGCTACAAGGCATTTTCTACGTTGTCGTCCCGATTCGGATGACTGTAATTAAACTAGAACCCGAAGGCCTTCTCGTCTACGCCCCCGTTGCACCGACTCCTGAGTGCATCCGCTTGGTAAAAGAGTTAGTAGCAGAGCACGGCGAGGTGAAGTACATCCTGCTGACAACGGTTTCCGGCATCGAGCACAAAGTTTTTGTCGGCCCCTTTGCGAGGTGTTTTCCCCAAGCGCAGGTGTTTGTCGCCCCGCAGCAGTGGAGTTTCCCGGTGAATTTGCCGCTGAGTTGGCTGGGTTTGCCCGCCAAACGCACCTCTGTACTGCCCTGTGACAGCAGCAACACGCCGTTAGCCGATCAATTTGACTGGGCAATTCTCGGCCCCCTCGACCTCGGTTTGGGCAAATTTGCCGAAGTTGCCTTATTTCACAGGCGATCGCGCACCCTGATGCTAACAGATTCCGTGGTTTCGATTCCCGAAAATCCGCCGGCGATCGTCCAACTCGACTCGTACCCGCTGCTGTTTCACGCCAAAGAAAGCGCCTCGGACATTGTGGCCGACACCCAGGAAAATCGGCGCAAAGGGTGGCAGAGAATCGCCTTATTTGCCATGTATTTTAGCCCCAGCGTGCTGGAAGTGCCGCCGTGGTCAGAGGTGTTAGCCAGCGCGCGCCTCGCGCCAGAACGCTCTAGAAAAGCTTATTTCGGGTTGTATCCGTTCAAGTGGAAAACAGATTGGGTGCGTGCGTTTGAGGCTTTGCGGGGAGGAGGGCGGTTGTTTGTGGCGCCGATTTTGCAGACTTTGATTCTCAACCGCGCCCCGAGGGAAACTCTCGATTGGGTGGATAAAGTGGCGAGTTGGGACTTTCAAAGGATTGTACCTTGTCACTTCGATAGTGCGATCGACTCCCGGCCGCGTGAATTTCGGCAAGCATTCTCGTTTCTGGAAAAACACTCGCCTGTTAATTCCTTACCTGAAGACGATTTTAAATTGCTCAGGCAGATTGATGCCGGTTTGAATAAAACTGGTCTTGTACCGCCTGCAAAAGAGAAAGTTTAATCTGAAATTTTGCACCATTCTGAATAACCTGTTTGAGCACAGGCATCTTGCCTGTGCCACAAAAAAATAAAGTATTGTGGAACGGGCATCTTGCCCGTTCCGGCTAGAAGCCTACCAAAAAGATTAAACTCTTGACAATTGGTGTCGGTTTATTCATTTATCTCATTAAATTATCAATCAGCTTATCCACCCTCAAAAGTTCTTGAATAATTTGCTCTACCCTCCGCAGTTCATTTATAGGATTTAGGCTTCTAATAGTTTTCGGGGATGTAGCTGAAGTATGTGCCGCAACACCTCTTTCTTCCCCAAACGTATTCATGTTAGCCAGCCAAGCAGGATCTAAATCATCGGTATCTATTCCTATTGGCAAAAGCAACGCCAGAAGATTAGCTTCTTTGATTCCATGATTCGAGTCAATGCTTCGCTTAAAACTACTAATAGCTAAATTTAGTTTTTTGTTGATTTTTACTTTTTCCGGTGGCAAAGCTTTACTTCCCTTAGTTGGACTCAGTGTATCTGGTGGTGCTTCCATCATTTGACCAGAAAATCCAAGCAAGCAGATTAAAGTACGGCAAGTCTTACCCTGGCTATCCCAATTCTTTTTAGCATTAAGGGCTACTTCCCAAACTCTGTCCTCAAAATAAGCCTCAATTTCGGCATGAACTAAAACTCGGTAGGCAAGAGTTAAGGCTAGCTGCCTATCGGAATATGAACCTAGAGAATTAATCTTAGGCAAAAATTGTTTTTTTAACCTATTTAACTGCTGGGTTAGAGTACGAAATCTAACTGATTTTGGCATACCTCTTAATAACTTACCTCAAACCGTTAAAGATAATATGGTTATCTACTAGTTCAGGTACATTAAACTCTACATCCAAAACCTTTAACAAAGCTTTGCCCCACAGTGAGAGACGAGTATGAGTTTCGCGAATGCTAGTTGTACTTTTCTCAACAGCTTCTCTGAATTCGCTATTAGATGATGAACATAAGTCTTTAAAAGCTTTTTCCACACCCGCCGGATTCTTCTCAGCAGCTTCACTAATAACTGGATCGGAAAAATAAAAAACCATTACATCTAAAATAGCTCGATTAAACTTGCCTCGGTAATTATTAGAACTACTCAACCACACACGAAATATATTTTCTTCTCCAAATATTGTAGTGGTTGTTTGCACTGCCTTTTTAAATTGGCTAACTGTATATCTGACCTCAGTTTCTTTCTCTTTCCAATCCTTGTTGAGCTTTTTGCAAGTCATATCCAGGAACACTTTAAGATTACCGCGATAATCGGATAAAAAATGATGGAATCCTACATATCGCAGTAATAATTCGACATCACGCATCCGAGGATCGGGATTTTGGGATTTAAGTATTTTTCTTAAAGCCTGATTTTTAATTGATTCGTCATCTAAAAAATTGATGAAATCACCTGGATGCAATGCTTGCCTGAGTTCTTGGGGAGATAGCGGAGTATTTTCTACATTCAGACGGAGAAAAATTTTGTAGAGTAAACTTTCTGTATGCCAATTCCGAATCAATGTAGTACGAAGAGTTTGATTATCGAGTGCATCAAGTACAGAACTATGGAGAAGATCGTTTTTTAGAGCCTCATGCGTACAACCATTGAGTTCAGGTCTAAATTCTAAGTTTTTCAAAGCAAAACTATCGTTGGAAGTTTCGCTCCTTCCATAAAATTGCAGAATCGTAAGCAAGCGTTGCTTGCCGTCAAGAACTACAAATTTTCCGCGCTTTTTATCTTGAGAAGCCAAAACTATATCTGGAATGGGAAATCCTAGAAAAATTGATTCAATAAACCTGCTTTTGCGAGTTATATCCCAAGCATCTCGTCTTTGAAATCTTGGATTAAGTTGAATATTGTCACGAACAAGTTGATCGAGTATGGTGGCTGTCGTCCAGTCATTTCCAGCTACAATTATTTCGGAAATTTCGTCTAATACTGATTTGGGATTACCATTATATTCAAGCTCATAATCTAGAGCTTCATCTTCCTCATCAAAGCTTACTTCTTCTGGTTTTTCTAAGAGGTTTAGTTCCGGCATGACCGCGCTCTACTATTGGGTAAGTTTAATTTGGATACAGATACCTAAGTATAGCAGAAGTCAGAAGCCTTAAGTTATCATAGCAGTCACTAATTTATCGATTATGAAAACTAGCGCTTTTAATTTTTACGGATTTTTAAGCTAGATGGCGAATTTTTCAACTTAAACTCATCAAACTTCACCACTTCCGATTCGGGTTTCCGCGTATCAAAATAGTAGCTGCTAACCGTACCCTCCCCCGTATCAAAAATAGTAAAAGCCGTAATATCATTGCTATCAATATACGGCAGCGGCCGCCCGTCTTCTCCCAACAAAGGCGCAACAGTCGGCACCACAGGTTCCAATCCGTTCGGGTCTCCAATAGCGCTGTAATTTTCCCGATATCCCGGCGGCACAAATCGGCGCTTTTCCCCCGCAAAAGCACCGTAACTGTTGCCCACATTAGAAGTCTCCAAAAAGTGCATTCCGCTGGAACTTACAAACCGATTCCACAAGTGCGAATGTCCGTAAAATACCAACTGCACCCCGGCTGTTTCTAGTAGCGGCACTACATCCCGAATCAGATAATCTTGCTGTTTCGGATACTCGTAACGCACCATTTTAATCTCGCCATCGAGAGCGCGATCGACTATTTGCACTGGATCGGTATAAGCAGGTACAATATTGTCACCCAGAGAATGCGGCGGGTGGTGAAACATCACAATTTTATATTTTGCCTGCTGGAATTGGGGACTGTTTAACTCTTGTTGCAGCCAAGTATATTGAGCGCTGCCCTTGACAATCGGCTCAAAAATATGCTGTCCGTAGCCCCATTTTTCGGGATTATTAAAATCTTCGTCCCGTTCGCGATACCTGCCTCTGGCACCCGGATCTAAATTCGGAGTCCGCCAGATATTCGTAACATACAAAGTCACTAACCGCACGTCCCCAAAAGTGACAGCATAGTAATTTTTTCGGTCCGGTAAATTGAAAATTTCGTCATAGGTATCGCTATTAAAAGTATTGTTTTTCAGCCACATTTCGCGCACTGAAGGGTCATTATTGGGATTCAAAGATGCAGCACGTTGAGCGTATATTTTCTCAGCAGCGGCGCGGGGAAAAGGATCGTTAAATTGGTCGCCGAGTGTGCTGTTGGTTGCAAAGCGACCCATGATTTCGTGATTGCCAATGGCGGGGAATAGAGGCGCGTGTTGGATCAGTTCGCCGCCGCTGTAAACTGTTTTGATGCCGTTTTTGTCCAGTTCGGAAAAGGCGCGACCTTGCAAAGCGGGAAAGAAGGCGCGGCCTTGGTAGTCGTCAAACCATTCAGAAGCGCGATCGGGTATATTAATTAAATCCCCTGCCATAAAAACTGCGTCAACTCTCCCAATTGTTTCGGCTACTTTCTGGAGATTTGCTGCTGTCATAGGCATCAATTGATGGTCGGAAGTGAGGAGAATTTTGAGCGCAATTCCTGCGGCTGGTGCCGGAGAAAGAGTGAAAATTTTGCTGCTGACAGATGCGCCGTCTTGCCTTTCGCTGGTGACTCGATAAGGAATGCGAACACCGGGCCTTAAATTGGGGACTTCTGCTTGGTGGCGCCAGATGTCGCGGACAATTGGATTGCTGTCAATTATGCTTTTTTTGATTTCATCGGAAATGCGCGAGTCTTTGTCTTCGCGAGTGCGGCTTAGCTTCGTAGTATTTGCCGCCGCAATTTCCTTCAGATTTTCGCCGTAAGCAACAGTGTGGCGAGTACCGGCAAATTCGGTAAACCAGACAACTCGCACCGAGTTTGCTGTTGGAAGTTGCAGAAACGGATCGGTTAAAAGTTGAGGTTCGTTGGCGTAAGATGGCATAATGAAACCTAGCAATAGGACAATCAAAATCAAAACAGCAAAAAACCAGGGATTGCGAGAATAACCTTGAGAAATTTCTACTTTATTGGGCAAAAGCGTTAACATAAGTCATTAGTCATTAGTTGTAGGGGTGGTTTCACCAGCCAAACAGAACTCCCCACCAAATACATATAAACCCGCCCCGCCAACTTTAAATTTTAAACTACCAATGTTATCAAAAAGTTAAGAAATTAGTAAAATATCTCACGTCTAACAAACTTCAACCATTTTTTCACATCTTCCGATCTCTCAATTCTCTTTCTCTGCGCCCTCTGCGCCCTCTGCGCCCTCTGTGGTTAATTTTTTTTAAAATCTTTCTCAAAAATGATTGAGACGTGGGATATAACATTATTAACACCCTTCCTTGAATCTAAAATCTAAAATCTAAAATCTAAAATCCCATGGCTCGCCACCTTCTCAAAGCTAACTGCAAAACCGTACACTTGGGCGGTTTTTCTCCGAATCTCGAACCTGCTTTAAGCGTAGATTCGGGCGATCGCATCGATATCGAAACCTATTCAGGATATTATGTTGCTGACAAAGCGCCGCGCGAATTTGTCACCCCCGAATTTTTAGATATTTGTCAGAATTTGCCTCCCAACCGCAAAGTTGGCCCGGGGCCCCACTTGCTGACAGGCCCGATTTATGTTAACAATGCCGAACCGGGAGACGTTTTAGAAATTCACATTGAGGATGTTTACCCGAGTTTACCAGTAGGATTTAATGCAATTCGTGCCGGATGGGGAGCTTTGCCTGAGTATTTCCCCGAACCAAAATTGCGGTTTATTCCGCTAGATTTAGAGCAAAAAATTGCTGAATTTCCCCCAGCTAGCGGCATTCGGATTCCCCTGCATCCTTTTTTTGGAATTATCGGCGTTGCCAATGCAGAAATTAACCGTTCTTCTATTCCTCCAGAGCGCTACGGCGGCAATATGGACAATCAGGAACTGCAACCAGGAACGCGGTTATTTTTACCTGTTTTTATGCCCGGCGGTTTACTGTCCATCGGCGACGGACATTCGGCACAAGGAGACGGTGAAGTTGACGGTACTGCCCTGGAAACTTCGATGAAGGGAACTATTCAAATCATCTTACGCAAGGATTTATTTCTAATATTTCCGTTTGCTGAAACGCCCACTCATATTGTGATTATGGGATTCGGTAAAACATTAGATGAAGCGTTTGAGATGGCGGTAAAAGAGACGATTTATTGGCTCCAAACTTGGGCGGATTTCAAAGAAGAAGATGCTTATGTTTTTTGTTCCCTTGCGGTAAGTTTTCGGATTACGCAGGCTGTCAACAATCCCATAAAAGGAGTTCACGGAATGATGCCCAAGTGTATTTTGCCGGAGGTGAAAATTATTGGTCACAAAATTTGAGGTAGTATGATAACACGCGAGGGGTAAAAAAATCAGGATCGCGATCGCACAAACGACACAAATTTGTCACTGATGTGGTCGATCTCGATCGCAATCCTGTTGAGTAGTAAGCTTAGAATGAGATAAGTTACAAATACTATTTAAATCGAACTCAAGATGAAAACCCAGACTGACGATGTTTCCAAAAAAGATTTAGTCGATCGAGCTTTTGGTAGTGCAGCGATACCAGACCCAACAGCGTGGGTGCACGAACATTATTTTCTGGCTAATTTCGCCGATACTCTCGCCCACCTCCAAGAAAATCTGTCTGATGACAGTGGCGAAAGCGGTGAGAAGGGGGACTCGGGCGAGGGGATATTATCGCTCAATGCTAAAATTAGAGATATCTTGAGAACTACTTTTAGCGACGACTGCTGGCAGTATGTCGAAGGTTTATTGTAACGTTTGGTAAAATCCATAAGTATTTGTACCTTCATAACTTGAGAAGGTAAATTTTACCAGTTTCAAACCAGAATGCAACTGTAGGCGCCCATCCAAATCCTTATGCAGTCTGTCAATCGATTTTAGATTTTAGATTTTAGATTTTAGATTGACCCCACGGATAAATGCGGGGGCTTGAGGATTTTCGATTGATTCCACGGATAAATCCGGGGGCTTGTACCACCTTTGAAATTCTTGGTCATTCTTAATTCTTTAATCTCAAATCTCAAATAGTATCAGTTTCCTACCCCAACACTGACTCGTAACGGAGAGTGCGGGGGTGCATTTCCACAATAATTTGACCTATTTTGATGTAGGATAGTCTAGGTAAACCCGAAATTAGTGTCGCCAGGAACTTCGATCGATCGCAAAAAAGCCGCACTTTCTTCGGGCAAGGCAGTATTGATAAACATCCCGCTGCCCAACTCAAACCCAGCTTGCTTGCTGACTCTGGGAATAATTGCGATATACCAGTGAAAGTATTTTGTTGACCGTTGGGCGATCGGCACCGATCGAATACTATAGTTGTAATCGGGATTGTTCAATCCGTAATAAAGCTTAGCCAGTACAGTTTTCAAAGTATAAGCAAGATCGGTAAGTTCCGCATCAGTCATTTCATCAAATGAAGAGGAATGCCGGCGCGGAAAAATCCAAGTGTGAAACGGTGAAAGTGCAGCGTAAGGGATAAAAGCGACAAAATGTTCACTTTCACAAATCACTCTTTCTCTCGCCGCTAATTCATCTTCCAAAGTCCGGCAAAACAGACATTCTCCCGTGTCGTCAAAATATCTAATAGCTTCGTCGATGCGGCTGCGAAATTGGCTTGGTACAACGGGGGTGGCTGCTAACTGCGAGTGGGGGTGTTCGAGAGAAGTTCCGGCAGTTTCCCCGTGATTTTTGAAGATAATAATGGTTTCTATGTGGGGATTTTTTCTGATTTCTACATAGCGCTGGCGGTATACTAAAAGTATGTTGGCAACTTCTTCAATGCTCAACAAAGCTGTTGTCAAATCGTGTCGCGGGTGTTCGACAATTACTTCGTGAATGCCGATTCCCGCCATGGTGCGGTGAATTCCCGATGATATCCTCATCCATTCTGCTGTCGGGGAGAGGGCGGGATATTTGTTGTAAATTGCCCTGACTTTCCAGTCACTGCGATCGCCCAAACGGCAAGTTTCTGAGGTTCCGTCTTCCTCATTTCCCACGCAAAACGGGCAATCGGGACGGTGGGGTGGCACTAATGCTGGCAACAGTTTTCGGTTGGCGAATTGATCCGGTCTTTTCGCCCGTTCGGTGGCGATGATTACCCAATCTCTGGTAATTAGATTTTGTCTAAGTTCAGACATTTTCTTACCTTCAGTTTCCGGGTCAAATTGTCTCTTATTTTAGATACATGATTTCTGATTTGTCATCTGTCTTTTGTAAAATCTTAATAAATCTTGATTTTTAAATTTCCGGCTTGCAGCCTGCTAGATACCAAAATTATTCAAGAATTCTGGTGTCTAAAGTGGGTAAAGCTAATAGCAGTTTGAACAAGTGAAAAAGACTCGTAAAATCGTTGCTAAATTCAAATCATCCGCGCGGATCGGCGGTTAAATTTTCTCACCAAGCCATTTCCTCCCCCTCGCCAACAACTCGTCCAAACTTTCGATCGGCCATAATCGCACCTTTCCATCCGCATCACCTGTTATCAACAATTTCCCGTCCCGACTAAAACAAATACTATAAATCGGACTTGTTAACTCCACAAAATCAGCCTCACCTTTGAGCAAATTGCCCTTATAGCCGCTATAGTCTGCCAGTAAACTCCCCTGCAAGTTCCACAATTTGGCTGTGCCGTCATGTGAGGCAGTGGCGATCGCATCCCCTGTGGGGCTAAAACTGACACTCCATACCGAGTTATTATGTCCGGTGAATGTTACCAAGCAGTTGCCCTGCAAGTCCCACAATTTCGCGGTGTTGTCATCTGAGGCAGTGGCGATCGCCTCTCCTGTGGGGCTAAAACTGACACTATTTACCCAGTCATGATGTCCGGTGAATGTTACCAAGCAGTTGCCCTGCAAGTCCCACAATTTCGCGGTGTTGTCAATTGAGGCAGTAGCGATCGCATCTCTTGTCGGGCTAAAACTGACACTATTTACCGGGTGATTATGTCCGGTGAATGTTACCAAGCAGTTGCCCTGCAAGTCCCACAATTTGGCAGTTTTGTCAGATGAGGCAGTAGCGATCGCATCCCCTGTGGGGCTAAAACAGACACTTCTTACCGGATAATTATGTCCGGTGAATGTTACCAAGCAGTTGCCCTGCAAGTCCCACAATTTGGCTGTGCCGTCATTTGAGCCAGTAGCGATCGCATCTCTTGTCGGGCTAAAACAGACACTTCTTACCGAGTTATTATGTCCGGTGAATGTTACCAAGCAGTTGCCCTGCAAGTCCCACAATTTCGCGGTGTTGTCAATTGAGGCAGTAGCCATCGCATTTACAGTCGGGCTAAAACTGACACTATTTACCGGGTGATTATGTCCGGTGAATGTTACCCAGCAGTTGCCCTGCAAGTCCCACAATTTGGCAGTTTTGTCAGATGAGGCAGTGGCGATCGCATCCCCTGTCGGGCTAAAACTGACACTGGTTACCCAGTTATTATGTCCGGTGAATGTTACCCAGCAGTTACCCTGCAAGTCCCACAATTTGGCAGTTTTGTCATATAAGGCAGAGGCGATCGCATACCCTGTCGGGCTAAAACTGACACTGGTTACCCAGTTATTATGTCCGGTGAATGTTAGCCAGCAGTAGCCCTGCAAGTCCCACAATTTGGCAGTTTTGTCATATGAGGCAGTGGCGATCGCATTTCCTGTCGGGCTAAAACAGACACTTCTTACCGAGTCATTATGTCCGGTGAATGTTACCGAGCAGTTGCCCTGCAAGTCCCACACTTTGGCAGTTTTGTCATATGAGGCAG
>NZ_JAUBVJ010000001.1:213351-229875 GCF_036702785.1 Microcoleus sp. AR_TQ3_B6
TAGCGATCGCATTTCCTGTCGGGCTAAAACAGACACTTCTTACCGAGTTATTATGTCCGGTGAATGTTACCAAGCAGGTGCCCTCTAAATCCCACAATTTGGCGGTGCGGTCAGATGAAGCAGTAGCGATCGCATTTCCTGTCGGGCTAAAACAGACACTTCTTACCGAGTTATTATGTCCGGTGAATGTTACCAAGCAGTTGCCCTCTAAATCCCACAATTTGGCGGTGCGGTCAGATGAAGCAGTAGCTATCGCATCCCCTGTCGGGCTAAAACTGACACTTGTTACCCAGTTATTATGGCCGATGAATGTTACCAAGCAGTTGCCCTGCAAGTCCCACAATTTGGCGGTGCCGTCATATGAGGCAGTAGCGATCGCATTTCCTGTCGGGCTAAAATAGACACTATTTACCGAGCCATTATGTCCGACAAACTGGCGTCGTTCGCGGATTTTAGCAAGAATATTCTGCAAAACTAACAGAGGATTGGTAACGGGATATTCCGAAAGCGGGGGATTATCTGGTATCCACTTCTTTAAATCTTCTCCTGCTTTGATAGCTGCCCGCAAGGCTTCTATTTGCTTTCCATCCGACTGAAAAAGCTTTAAGGCATTGCGTCCAGCTTCTTCGATTTTGAAAACTTCCCTGAATTGTTTACGGAATTCTCTTAATGATTCATTATTTTTTTTCAGTTCTTGGCGTTCATCAGCTTGACTGGCATCTAAAAAATCATTATCCTCATCGCTTAAACGTTTCCCCACTTTCCACTGCAACGCCTTATCCAACGCTTGGCCGCGCAACAGTCGGGAAGTATCTTGACGATTTGAGGCGATCCAAGCGGCGAAGTTTTCCTGGTACGGGCGGAGTTTCGCTAATTCTTGCTGTACCCAAGCGAGGTTAAAAATACCGGCGTATATCGGGTTATAAACTTGTAGATATCCCTTGCATTTGACGACCAATCCTGAGAGTTGTAACCTTCTTTGATCGAGACTATTATCAGCACAGATTTTCTGCTCCGCCTCCGTCAGTATTTGCTGATAAATACCGAGCAGTAGCGCCGTGCGCTCTTGATAGTCAAGCAGCAAGCGATCTCTAATTGTCTTTAAATGTTCTAGTTCGTCATTCGCTTCCCAATTATCAATGACGTACTTTTGCACTAAAGCTTCCACATCAGAAGTCCCACGGGCCGATTGATAGACCATCAGTCGGCACAGTCTTTGCATCAAAAAAGGTTGCCCGTTTGTCCAATAAAAAACCTCAGCTAATATCTTCTCTGATACTTCCTCCGATCGCTCTAGCATTAAGCCAGGGATTAAAGCAGGTCGAGCTTCATCAAAAGTAAACCCTGTTAAATCAATAGCTTTGCCAATATTAAAAGGTGTTCGGTCTTTATCGCGAATCAAATCTGCTGGGGTGGCCACTCCCAAAAGACAAAAGGCAAGGCGCTTATATTCAGAATTCATTGCTCTTTTGTTATAAGAAGCCCGAATTAAAAGAAAAAAGTCATCTTTCCAGTTCAGATTTAAAATCGAATCAATTTCATCAATAAAAATAACGATATTTTGCGAGATTTCTGTTAGTAAAATATCTTCAATAAACTGACTCAATCGTTGAGATGGCGACAGCAATTGTCGTTGCTGCCACCAACTGTCAGCATCCACCTTTCTTGAGAGTGCGCCACCCCGAACTAACTGAGAAATAATGTCAAAATACCAGTTGTCTGAAGTTTCTCTACCGATATCGGTTAAATCTATCGCAATACATTTAAAATCGGCTTTTTCGCGCAAGCGTTTCATCGTTTGTACTAGCAAGCTAGATTTGCCCATTTGCCGGGAGTTCAACACATAACAAAATTCTCCTGCTATCAAACTCTCATAAAGTTCGCTGTCGGCCTGACGCTTAACATAGGTAGGATGTTCGTACTCTAAAGTGCCACCAACTTGATATTGATAAACATTCATAATATGGTTTTACGCGACTTTAATCTCGAAATTTTTCTGCAAAATAATCCCGATATAACCGACAGCTAGGAGTGATACCATGCTGATTTTGCTTGACTAAACCCGTACTCAATAACTTAAATTCTAGCACCTGTTCTAATTTGACCGCACTGTCTGCAATGACAACTTGTTTTAGAGCCGCTTTTAGTTCAGAATAATTTTGCAAATTTGCCCAGTGATCCTGCAAATACTGGCGGTAAATTCCCACATCTGTAGCTGCATTTTGCAAAAGGTCGGCTAAAGATAGATTGGAATAATTCAAACGATAAAGCGCCGTGCGTACTAGATAAGGATAACCGCCAATCATTGCTATCAATGCCGCCACTTCATCAGTTCCCCAAGATAATTGATGGCGGCTGGCTAAATCTAGAATATTTTGCTGGCTAAATTCGGTCAACTCTACTGAAAACCCGACATTAAATGGGGATTGATTAACAGGTAATTGCACGTAAACATTTGTAGAATGGAGCAGCACCATTCTCAAGTTTTCCCAAATGTCTGTTTTCTTAGTTTCGTCAAACCAGCTTCGTAACATACTCAGAAAGTTTCGGGCAATTTCCTCATAAGAAAAAATACAGTCTATTTCTTCTAAAGCCAAGACTAAAGGACAATCTATAGCTTCTAAAACTTCAGCTTGAAAGTAGTTTTTGCAATTTACGAGAATTCCGCCGCGCCCCTGTAAATATTTATCGATATTAGATTCTAGTTTGAGCTGTTGGCTGATATTCAAGCAAAACCAGTGGAAAAATTTATTTATGTTACTAAAAATTTCTGTTTCAGCATCTCTAAAATCTAAACGCACTAATCGATAATCATTCGTTTTGGCGCGTTCGATGATGCGATTTAATAGAGAAGTTTTCCCCATTAACTTGGGAGCTTTAATGCGAATCATTGACCCCCGTCCTAAAATCTGCTGATAACAGTCAGCTTCCATTCGGGAACGCTCTATATAAAACTCAGAATTTAATGGCACTGGCCCTTCTGGAAATTCTAATTCTAATATTTTTCGAGGTTCAGGGGTTCTTTTCCCATATTCCTTTAATAACTCTTGGCAAACTAATTCCGGTTTGTATTTGACAAATAATAGAATCAACTCTTCACGTTGCGTATATCCTCCACCCGGCTCATTTTTGATATTAAATGACTGGCAAATATTTGAAATATGATCGCTGACACAGGACCTCGTTACTTTTGGGGTGAGAGAGTTAGCGATTTGTTGGTCTGGCTTATTTTGCAAGAACTCCCTTAGCACTCGACGCTGTTTTGGTGTAAGCTTGTCTGTACAGATAGCCTCAAACTCCTGTTTAGTCATCTTCTCCATTCCACCTCAGCCTCAAACCTGCCTAATTTCTCTTAAATTAGCATAACTCAGAGCTTGAGGATAGCTGTTCAGTCAATTCCTAGTTAATTTTCACAAATTTATAAGCCAAAAGTGATTTGTGAGTTTTTTCTCACAAACTCTTTCACAAATCATTCTATCGCCACTCACACTCTCTTCAAAATTTTACTTAACAACTAATTTGGGAGGCTAAATTGACGATCGCCCCCGAACACAAAAAATCCAGATATCGTAGGAAATGTAGAGAGAAAGTAAAAAAAATGAAACCAGAAAAACCGAAAAATAGACGGAACTTTTTGAAGAAGCAGTCTAACTCAGATCTCAAATGGTTCTTAGAGAAAGTTTTTGTACCCATCCTCCTAGTGACGATTCCTTTAACACCAAGTACGATCGCACTTTTGCGGAGTGAACAACCGCCAACTCCTGCACAAAAGGTTCCAGCGATCGATCGCACGACTCCACCGTCAATCGATTTTAGATTTGAGATTTTAGATTTTAGATTGACTTGCGCGAGATAAATGCTCTTTCTTGAGGATTTGCGATTTGCGATTTGGGATTGATTCCACGGATAAATCACGTGGCGGGTACCATCAAGAAATTTTTGGTCACAATAACATGGGATGCGATCGCCCTTGTTAAGCTATTTGCAACTGCACATACTGCAACTTGCAAATAGCTTTCAACACTTGCGCCAACAAGAGCGAGCGCTCTCGGTCAGTCAAACTCAAGTCTGGTAAAATCTGATAAGTGCAAGGATTCCCCCGCGTCAGATACACAAACTGATAGTTACGTCCATTCGTCGTCAATCCCCAAACAGACGATTGCTGCTGCAAACTTTTATAAGCATAAGTCAGCAATTGCGGCAAACCGGCCCAAGGATCGATCGCACTATTTTTCGCCTCGACTACCAAAATCCAAAACTGTGCCGCCGCGAGCTCTGCATCCGGCTGATTTACCGCTAAAACATCCAACCGCCCTTTAATTAAAGTATCCGCATCCTCAACCTCGATCGGGATGCTATCTTCCATTGTCAGCACAATCGGAATATCAAAAAATCCTGCTAATCTCATTAACGGTGAAAGCACTAAAAATTTAACGAGTTCTTCTGAAACTTTTCCTGCGGATAAGTAGCGTCGAAAGTCAGTTCTAATTTTTAATATTTCCTGCTGTTCTAATTCTGACAGCGGTTCCAAAGAGAAAAAATCGGTGAAGGCGTCTCCTTCTCGTTCTTCCAGTTTGAGAAGGCGGCGAACGTCATTTAGCGAGAGTTGGCTTGCTTCTAAATTTTGGGTCATGGCTTTAGTGCGATCGGTTGTTAATGTCAATTATAAAAGCATTACCATCGGATTTGTTATGATATAATCCTACCAGATATCGCTACTGTAAATCGGGTTGATTGTATGAAAGCAATTAAAGTGATGGCAACGATCGACGATCGAGGACAATTGTGCGTTGGTGAACCGCTCAACTTATATCGCAACAGGCGAGCCGAAGTAATTGTGCTGGTTCCCGAAGTAACAGAAATTAATAAAGAGAAGCAATCTCATGAAGCCAACCACCAAACCACGCAACTAGAAGACTACTTCAACTTCCTGGGACCAGATGATATTCGGCTCAAAGGTTCTCGGATCGGCATCGAAACCATTCTCTATGAATACCTGTTTCGCGCTCGAACTCCCGAAGAAATTGCTAACGTTTATACATCCCTCACCCTCGAACAAGTTTATGCGACCATTTTGTACTACCTGCACAACAAAGAAGCAGTCGGTCAGTACATAACCGAATGGTTGGAATGGGGCGAAAAAATGCGAGAAGAACAAACTCGCAATCCTCCTCCAGTGACAGAAAAACTTCGCAAGTTTAAAGCAGAAAGAGAGGCAAGGAACAAAGCTGATGCCAATCCAGTATCTCTTTGATGAAAATGTCGAGCCTGCATATGTTAACCAAATTCGCAGGCGGAATCCCGATCTGGTTGTTCTAGCAGTGGGAGAACTAACAGCACCTTCCAAAGGCACTCTCGATCCAGAAATTCTTATTTGGTGCGAAATCCACAACTTCATTCTTGTTACCAACAACCGCCGCTCTATGCCAGTTCATTTAACAGAGCATTTAGAGCAAAATGGTCATGTTCCAGGAATCTTTATCCTGAATTCCAAGCTGAGTATCGGTCAAAATCTTGAACTACTGCTTCTGATTTATGAAGCATCATTTGATAATGAGTACCAAGATAGAATTTACAATTTACCAGTGCTATAATTTCTCATGCAGCTCCAACATTTACAAAATTCGCCAAAGTCTTAAGGAAAATAAACATACTTTTGCCCCAACTTATGCAAACAATAGTTAAAAAGACTAACCGAAGTTAAAGTTAAAAGCAATGTCACAAGATACGATCGAATCAATTCTGCATGAAAAACGGCTATTTCAGCCGCCCGCTGAATTCTCCCAAAAAGCTCACATCAAAAGCCTAGAAGAGTACCAAGCCCTCTACGACAAAGCCAAAGCTGACCCCCAAGCATTTTGGGCAGAACTCGCCGGCCAAGAATTAGACTGGTTCCAAAACTGGGATACTGTGCTCGACTGGCAGCCGCCTTTTGCTAAATGGTTTGTCAACGGCAAAATTAACATTTCTTACAATTGTCTCGATCGCCACTTAACCACTTGGCGCAAAAATAAAGCCGCCCTGATTTGGGAAGGCGAACCCGGAGACTCCCGCACCCTCACCTACGCGCAACTCCACCGCGAAGTCTGCCAAATGGCGAACGTCATCAAAAAATTGGGAGTCCAAAAGGGCGATCGCGTTGGCATTTATATGCCCATGATTCCCGAAGCTGCGATCGCCATGCTAGCCTGCGCCAGAATCGGTGCAGTACACAGCGTTGTTTTTGGCGGATTTAGTGCAGAAGCTTTGCGCGATCGGCTTAACGACGGCCAAGCCAAACTCGTCATCACCGCAGACGGTGGCTTCCGCAAAGATACCGCCGTCGGCCTCAAAACACAAGTAGACAAAGCATTAGCAAATAATGCCACACCCAGCGTTACCAACGTTCTCGTAGTTCAGCGCACCAAACAGAAAATTGACATGGAGCCCGGGCGCGATCATTGGTGGCACGATTTGCAAAAAGGTGCCTCGGCAAATTGTCCCGCCGAACCAATGGACAGCGAAGATATGCTGTTCGTACTCTACACCAGTGGCAGTACCGGCAAACCCAAAGGTGTCGTCCATACAACCGGTGGTTATAACCTTTATACCCACATGACAACCAAATGGATATTCGACCTCCAAGATACCGATGTTTACTGGTGTACTGCTGATGTCGGCTGGATTACTGGACACAGTTATATTGTCTACGGGCCCCTGTCCAACGGTGCCACAACTTTAATGTATGAAGGTGCTCCTCGCCCTTCAAATCCTGGCTGTTTTTGGGATGTAATTGAAAAATACGGCGTCACCGTTTTCTACACTGCACCCACTGCGATCAGAACATTCATGAAAATGGGCGAACACTTGCCCAACGCCCGCAATTTGTCCTCTTTGCGATTGTTAGGAACCGTCGGCGAACCGATCAATCCTGAAGCTTGGATGTGGTATCAGCGCGTAATTGGCAACTCGAATTGCCCGATCGTCGATACTTGGTGGCAAACAGAAACCGGGGGAATTATGATTACCGCTTTGCCCGGTGCAATTCCTACAAAACCCGGTTCTGCAACCCTACCGTTTCCCGGAATTGTGGCTGATGTTGTTGACCAAGAGGGCGAACCAGTAACTAACGAAAGCGGCGGTTATTTAGTTGTCAAACATCCTTGGCCGGGAATGATGCGTACACTTTACAACGATCCAGACCGTTTTCGCCGCACTTATTGGGAATATTTGCGCCCGAAAGATGGCGAATTTTTGTACTTTGCAGGGGACGGCGCGCACAAGGACAAAGATGGTTATTTCTGGGTAATGGGCCGCGTTGATGATGTAATTAATGTGGCCGGACACCGACTCGGCACAATGGAAGTTGAGTCGGCTTTGGTATCGCATCCAGCGGTGGCGGAAGCTGCAGTTGTTGGTAAACCGGATGAGATTAAAGGTGAGGAAATTGTGGCTTTTGTCACGCTGGACAACTCGCAGAAACCTAGCGATGAATTGGCGTCTGAGTTGAAGCAGCACGTTGTTAACGAAATTGGGGCGATCGCCCGTCCTGGCGAAATTCGATTTACTGATGCTTTGCCGAAGACTCGAAGCGGGAAGATTATGCGGCGTTTGCTGCGTTCTTTGGCTGCGGGACAAGAGGTTTCTGGGGATACTTCGACTTTGGAAGACCGGACGGTTTTGGATAAGTTGCGGGGCGGTGCGTAGGGGTGTGCAACCGCAGATTTTAGCTGATTAACGCGGATGGACGCAGATAAGATTACATCTGCGTTCATCGGCGGTTTAATTGTTAAATATGAGCTACAATCAAGATAACTTCTGGACTGGATCTGAGCGCGATGCCTCCACTACTTAGCAAAACTACAGATCAGCGAATTGTTCATCATGGAATGTGGGAACGGTTTAAATTTATCCAAAAAGGCTTTGAAGGCTCCCCTAGAGTGCGACTATTTTACTATGATGGGACGATCGAGATTCTGATGCCTGGAGAAGACCACGAAACTTTTGCTCATGTTATCGGTTACTTAGTGACTACCTTTCTCGTCGAACAGGGAATTTTCTTCAAGCCCACAGGGGCAATGACGCAGGAAAGATCGGGAGTTGTCTCTGTGCAAGCAGACGAATCCTACTGCATTGGGAGTGTAAAACAAATTCCAGATTTGTCGATCGAAGTTGTCTTTACCAGTGGAGGAATCAGTAAGTTAGAGCGCTATCAAGCTTTAGGTGTTCCAGAGGTTTGGTTTTGGGAAGATGGATTACTGAAGATATATCATCTCCAAGATGGTAGCTATGAAAATAGCGATCGCAGTCAGCTACCCGGACTCAATAACCTCGATCTCGATTTGATGAAACGCTGTATTTTGATGGCGGAAACTGATGCTGGGGAAGCTATTAGAGCGTTTAGGCAGTCAATATTGTGATGGGATCAGTTTGGTTTACAAAGATTTAAGCTTCTATTGTGAAACGATCGAGCATCAGTCAATCGATCGCAAGCAATATTTGAACGTCGGTGGAGCGATCGCCCGCATACTACAGTTAGGCGATCGCTCTTGTGCTATCCAAGATTCACGGATATACTAAAAACAGCTTATTTACCGCGCCACAAATGAACCGCATCGGGGTTAATTTCCGATCTTACTTGCAGCCACTCGTCTAACAAGTAGTCATCATCGACTGCTTCTGAATGCTGTTCGTCTTTGAGAATTGCCAAGACGTGAACTCCAGACGGATAGTTGAGATGACGGATTTCTGGGTCATATCCTAAGTCTTGAATTTTTGCTAAAATGCGATCGACTGCACCGGCAACAGTAAGATCGACGGCAAGAATAATTTGACCGAGTTTAGCACCCGGTTTTACACATTCCAGAACAGCCATTATTCTTTCTCCTTGTAGTTGCAACGGTAGACTTGAGGGCGATTTTCAACTTTTCGGGGTTGAGTTACAGATTCTAATTCAACCCGGTAGCGATCGGCTCGTTTTTGGCACTCCTGTTTCGCTTGCTTGGGGTTATCCGCTAAAATCGGCTCGTCCCAGCGTTCTGGTTCTTTTTCTGGATCTTGAATCATAATTAAATTGCTCCTTTGTTGGACGTTCAACTTCGGGGAAGTCGTCTTGGCATGGTGCGGCAACATTCTGCCAAGGCGCATTTATCTGCTATAATTGTACTGCATTTTTCAGTATAATTGCAGTATGAGTAACAATGTTAAAGTTCTAACCATTCGACTGCCTGAAATCGAAATGCTTCGGCTGGAAGCTTATTGCGCGAACAGCGGTCGAACAAAAACCGATGTGATTCGCGAATATATCAGGAGCTTGGAAGGTGAAACTCGATCGCTCCACAAAAATTAATTGATAATCGATGAATTATTTGGCTCATCTATTCTTATCAGAAGGTACGCCAGAATCCCTGATTGGCAACCTCTTAGGAGATTTTGTCAAAGGAACGGCCCTCAACCTTTATCCCGAGGAAATTAGAAAGGGCATCGATTTGCACCGCAAAGTAGATAGCTACACGGACTCTCACGCCATAGTGCGATCGAGTAAAAGCCTTGTTTGCGCCGATAGACGCAGGTTTGCTGGAGTTTTGGTTGACGTGTTTTACGACCACTTCTTGGCTAAAAATTGGCGGGAATATTCAGAAATTCCGCTACCAGATTTTTCTCGCCATGTCTATAAAGTCCTGCAAGACAATCGCGATATATTGCCTGAATCTCTCCAGCGCGTGCTGCCAACAATAATTGCCCGCGACTTGCTTTCATCTTATCAGGAAATTGCCGAAATCGGCATCACTCTTACAAGAATGTCTGCCCGAATCAAGCGGACAAATAACTTGGCAAGCGGCATAGAAGATTTGACAGCTAACTATCAGCGCTTAGAATCGGATTTTCGTGATTTTTTCCCCGATTTGATAAAATACGCCACAGTTGACAAATATTAATACAAACAACAAAAATTACTGTTGCTATTGATAGCAAACTCGTGTATGATTCAAGCGATACCTGCATGAAATCTCAAGTGCAACAGGGTTGAAAATATGGCAACCAGAATTCCGAACCTGCAAGTAACTAAAGTAGTTGATGCCGACAGCATCAAAATTTCTCTCAACGGCAAAACCGAGTCTCTGCGGCTGATTTGCGTCGATACAGAAGAAAGTCATTCTGGAGGCTCCAAACCTGTAACTGCAGCGGGGAAAGCAGCTTCGGAAATGGCTAAAAAATACTTTGCGACGGATGGCGGCGGACTTACTCAAATTGACATAGAATTTGATACAGACGATTCGGTTGAAGTGGCTCTCGAAAAACACCGCGATAACTACGGGCGTCTCCTCTGTTACATACATAAAGATGGAGAAAATTACAATCTCAAACTGATTCAAGAAGGCTGGAGTCCCTACTTTGTCAAATACGGACGCTCCCGATTGTATCACCGACAAATGACTGAGGCAGAATCGGCAGCTAAAGCTTACAATCTGATGATTTGGAATCCGATTACCAATGCCAAAATTCCCTCTCGCAACTATGGTAATTTACTGCCTTGGTGGTCGATGCGAAGCTCGATTGTTGAAGAGTTCCGGTTGTCGGAAGCAACCGCAGGAGTGCTTTCTGTGAGATTGCACTACCCGAAAATCTTAGCGGCTTCTGAGAGAGCTAAATCTATTACTATTTTCTGCGATTTGCAGGCGGGAATTAGTAAATGGATTGGCGACAGCGCTCTGATTTATGCTGGCTCAGTTTATCATAAATTAGATTTGTGGATACCGGATGCTGAAACTGCTGAAATGGCTCCCTTGAAGCGTCTAATCGAGAAGCGTTATGCGGGCCTGGGACGCGGATATGTTTATGTCAGTGGGAAGGTAGAACAATACAAAGGGAAGCCTCAAATAGTTTTGAAGGATATCAAACAACTTTCAGATTTTCCCCGATAATATCTAAACTAGAGTTAATTTCATCAATACTTTTTACTGCATCTAATTTTATTAGGAAGTATGAGCGCGCAAATAGAGGGCGACCCTAAAAAAGGATCGCCCTCTATTCAGCTATGCTCTTCTATTTATCAAGATATGCAGGAACATTTATTGCTGCATTAAAGGAGTATCAAAAAATCGACACCCTAAGGGATTTGTGCGTGCAGATTGATTTTGAGTAGTTGTTATAGGAGGACGAGAGTTAGGAGGTGTGCTCTTCAACTCTGAGAGGGTGAAAAAATTAGAAATGTTAAGATTTTTCCAGAGCTCGCTCGCAGAAGTGTGAGCAACATTAGGTGACTCGGTACTTGTGTTTTTCTGTGTTTCAGTTACATTGATCGGCGATTTGACAGTTATTTGTGCCTGACACGGATAGGCAGTCATAGCAGAAATTACGGCAAAGCCCATACACCAAACATACCCCGTTGATTTAAGCATCTTTATCTCTACCTAAACTTAAAGAACTATTACTACTGCTTCTTTTAATAGATTAAGTTAGGAAAATTTATATTTCAAGCGTGTTTATGCGGATTTTTTTTAATTTCAAAATTAGGTATCTTTATATAGGAAAGAAAGATATAAACTGAGAAATTACTACTAAATCCTGGTTGGTCATCCCCTTTATGAAATATGATATTGAAATCGCGTCTGCACAAGGTTGTGTCCGCCTCCGCAGACTAAAGAATAAAGGGGATATTTAACCCGGATTTGGTATTACTACTAAATGTAAAGCTTTAGTAAAGATAGGGGGTTTTTACTGAGAAAAAATCTTAGAACCTCCCGCTGGGGTTTTAATCACTGTCTGCTGACGCCCACAGCAGCATTTTCGCTTAACAGGCATCCTGCCTGTTAAGCGAAAATTAAATTTTATTGTGGGCCGTTGCTGCGGGGCGGGTTCACCAAAATCGTTGGCAATTGGCGATCGATCGACTTTACCCGCCCCCAAAGCATTACACTATTAAAAAGAGAAGGAAGTTCTCAATACACCAACTGCGATCGGGTCGCTATCAGGAGTGTGACCAGGTTGAAAAATTAAGATCAATCCAGGAGTGACGCTGATATTATCATTCACCTGCCAGCGGTAGAATACCTCTACATGAGTAGTCGTTCCGGGTTGCCCGCCCTCACGCCCTAAACCCGTATCTAAAAAATCAGGAACGTTATTGCCTGTAGGTAAATTGCTGCTGACAATTTTAGGCGGTTGCCCGATATAAATTCCTCCTAAATTTCCTGTTTTAAACAAATCGGGAAAATTTACAAAAACCATATAATTAGTAGTTGCTACCGTACCAGATTTACCCGGAATGCGAGAATTAGTATAACCCGCCCAGCCTCCCAGAGAAACTCGCGCTGAAATGCGCCAATTTAAACTGGCTCCAACTGCATTTGTTTGCAGAGATGCTGACTTGTTTGTGCTGGGATTGATAGCAGTTAGTTGGCTATCGCCAGCCAAAGTAATCAGATTACCGTCCGGCGAATAATCGTTAACATAATAGACAGTAAGATCGACTGGATCTGCTGGTGTCAGAGTTAGTTGTAGACCCAATGTATTGTGTCCTGTAGACCCATTAGAACTGACAAAAAATCCGGGAATGTTAGTAGAATAAACTGCTTGGAAACTGGCTCGCTTGGCAAATTGCCAGTCAATGCCGATGCCGCCTAAACCCAAACCAGTGTTCAAAATTGGGTTTCTTTGGGCGAAGGCAGAAAGGGGGCCCGAAGCTGCACTTTCTGCCCGATTCGGCCCTCGAAAACCGTTAATCATGTTGACTCCTGCTGTCCCTGCAAACACTGCCAATTTGTCGCCGACAAGAAAGCGGTAGTTGAGGTCGCTGACAGTTAATCCAGAAGTTTCGGCTATATTATAAGCAAGGTCTACGTCTTTGGTTAATTGTGGTGAATTGCTTCCGTTCTGGTTGTAAAAACCGATTAATAAGTTACTGCGAGGACTAAATTGAGTGGTTAAGTAGAATTGATTTAGGTTGATGGTGTTGATATTTGTACCGGGGTCTTTGGTATCTCTTTTGCCGTCTCTGGGATTGCGATCGGCACGGTTGGGAGTACGCCCTTGTATCCCAAATATTGTGAATCCTGATAGCTTAGTTGTGGTCGAAAATTGATTTGCTTCTAATTCGCTAGTTCGCGCTTCTAGCACATCCACTCTGCCTCGGATCGTGGCAATTTCGGCGGCAAATTCTTCTTGCAATTTTTGGATTTTTATCAAGTCATCTCGGTTGACTTGGTTTTCGGTTTTTGGGGCCATCGACTCGCGGATTTTATTTAAACAAGCATTGACTCCGGCTGCAAATTCATAGCGCGTTATAGCGCGGTTTCCGCGATAGGTTCCGTCGGGGTATCCAGCTATGCAGCCATATTTTTCTACTAAGGATTGTAGTGCTTGAAATGCCCAGTCTGTCGGCTGTACGTCGCCCAGTTGCGAAACTGAGGTGACTTGTTCCATTGAGTTGTCAGCAGGGTCAGTTAATGGGGGATTTTCTAATTTATTTTCTTCTACTAACGGAGGTATTTCTGCGGGCTGCGTCTCGCTGGCGTTGGATGTGTTGGTTTCTATCTCACTGGCAATAGGTAGAAGTTGCTCGGAGGTGGGATTAATTGGTAAATTTCGATCTACATTCTGAGCATTTTCGACTGATTTGCGATCGCGAGTACCCTCAATTTTATCCGGTAGATTATTTGTCGCTGCGGGTAATTGATACCATTCATTAACTCGATCTTCCGAATTTGCACTATTTGCTGTTGTTTCAGGATCTATCGTTTCTGCTAATGCTGGAATGCTGAATAATGCCTGCAATCCGAATCCTAATATGAAGCTGCTAAGGATTTTCCCAATTTGTCGATCGCACTTGTGATTTTTCATGAGTAATTCTACCTGGTGAGTAAACAGCAAAAAAAGTGAGAGAAAGGGGGATTCCCTACGGGATAGCTACGCACGCGCGTACTATGCGAGATGAAGGGCGATCGTAAATCCCGTTTTTTCTCCCAAAACCGACGAACAAGTCAAACTGTCACCCTGGGTTTCTTCCATTATCTGACGGCTGATTGACAATCCGGTTCCTTTCCCAACAGATTTTGTAGTGAATGAAGAGTAAAAAATCTGCGATATTATTTCCTCAGACACTCCTGTGCCATTGTCTTTGATTTTAATCCAAATATCTCGCTCTCGCTCATATAACTAAGTAGTAATAGTGTATTAATAGTAATGAGGTTGGGTGCGGATGTAATCGATGCAAAAATACACCTTTGCTTAGCTTTGTATAAATCATCGAGCCTCTTTTTCAGGGTTGTTCATAAACACCAAATTCAGTTCTAATAGCATTTAAACAAACTAATCTCGCCATAATTTTTAATAATTTGAATAGCCGAACGGTTATTATTGGTCTTCAAACGGTGCTGCAAAATCATCAAAGTGCTATCAATTCCTTTCCGGATATCGGCTAACACTTTATACTAGCTGCCTGCAGGGGAAAAAGTGCCGAGCGATTTATCGCTTAACATCGTTAGGAGGGAAACGCGAGAATTTTTTTTAGCGATCGCTAACTTTTTTAAGTTCTGTATCATTACGGTTGACAAAACAAAAATATTAAGTATATTTAACTTATCTAAACCCGTTAATACTATAATACTGTCATCGCCAATCTGTAGCTGCCAATAGCTGCGACATCCATCCTAACTCCAGAAATTTAAAAGCTATGTGCCAATTACTGGGAATGAACTGCAATGTTCCAACAGATATTTGCTTTTCTTTTGAGGGTTTTTCTGCAAGAGGTGGCAGAACAGACGTTCATCAAGACGGTTGGGGAATTGCTTTCTTTGAAGGTTTGGGATGTCGCCTTTTTATAGACTCTAAACCTGCGATTGCTTCTCCGGTTGCTGAAGTAGTGCGTCGCTATCCGATTCATTCAACTAACGTGATTGCTCACATCCGCAAAGCTACCCAAGGCGAAATTGCTCTGGAAAACTGCCACCCTTTTATTCGGGAACTTTGGGGGCGCTATTGGGTGTTTGCTCACAATGGAAATCTCGAAGATTTTTCTCCAGAATGTGCCGGAGTTTACAAACCTGTTGGCAAAACTGACAGCGAAAAAGCTTTTTGTTTGATATTAGAAAAGCTGCGCTCGACTTTTCCTCAAAGCAAGCCTGCTTTAGCGGAAGTTTACCCGGTACTGGAGGAAATTACTAAAACTTTGGCAGAGTACGGAATTTTTAATTATTTACTTTCTGATGGAGAACATTTGTTCGTACACTGTTCTACTAATCTGCATTATATTGTGCGACAAGCACCTTTTGCTAGCGCGCACTCGATCGATGAGGATGTGACTGTGGATTTTCGGGAACTGACAAATGAGGACGATCGCGTGGCTGTTATTGCCACTTTCCCGCTGACTGATAATGAAGTTTGGACGCAAATTAAACCGGGAGAATTGCTGGTTTTTCAGGATGGTTGCCCGGTCAGATTTTAACCGCTGAAGTTAAGTTAAATGACCGCTACGAAGCGGCTGCAAAATCTGTGTATTGCCGCATTCCAGTACGAGCAAAATCTCGACCAAATGCCGACTTCTGGGCATCGCATAGCAAGATGACATCTGAATAAAGTTGATAGTTCATGTCGTCCTCTGTTAACTTGTTAATATCGAACTTATTTCAAAGGGCAATTAGTAGAGATGTGCGATCGCGTGGGAGTCAGAAACCGGGTTTCTTAACCAAATTTCAGCAACGCCCTTAAATTATCGCAGAAACTCGGTTTCTTGGATGTGGGACGGAAACCAGGTTTCTTGGTTTCTTTCTATTCTTCAAAGGTTAAATGCTGGATTAATCGATCGCTAGTTAAATCTTCTAAAAAGTAACGATAAGCATCTGCTGACTGAAATTTCGATCGCACTCCATCTATTTTAGGTAAATTTCCCTGGCGCAAATCAATATATTCTTGATAGCTAGAAAACTCCCAATTCTCTGCTTTTTCAACTATATTAGCAGAGACTGGGTTTAAGTGAATATAGCGAGTTAAGTGTAATAAATACTCTTCTCTATCTACATGAATCGCCTGAAATCGACCCTGAAACAATGAACCCACCCTTTGATAGCGTTTACTGATAGCCTTAACATAAGACAGAGTAAACGCCTGCATCAGCTTGGAAAAACGATCCGTTTTCAAGTAAACTAATAAATGATAGTGGTTTGGCATCAAACAATACGCAATAATATCGACACCATTAGTAATCAGATGGTTTCTTAATTGGCGTAAAAAATAAATATAGTTTTCTCGCTCAAAAAAGATAAGCTGACGGTTATTGCCTCGGTTATAAATATGGTAGTAATTACCCGCTTGCAAGATAACTTGGCGACGTGGCATATCAAAGGGTAGGTGAGTGGCTAAACCGGAGTCAGAAACCGGGGGAGTCAGAAACCGGGTTTCTCACCAAAATTTCGGTGAGATGCCAAAATTATCGCAGAAACCCGGTTTCTGGGATTGGGGGCGATCGCGCGGGAGTCAGAAACCGGGTTTCTCACCAAAATTTCGGTGAGATGCCAAAATTATCGCAGAAACCCGGTTTCTGGGATT
>NZ_JAUBVJ010000001.1:229975-268066 GCF_036702785.1 Microcoleus sp. AR_TQ3_B6
GGGGGCGATCGCGCGGGAGTCAGAAACCGGGTTTCTTCCCAAAATCGGGCGTGAGGATGCTTAAATTATCGCAGAAACCCGGTTTCTTGGATTTGGGGGCGATCGCGTGGGGGATCAGAAACCCGGTTTTTGACCCGGCTTGGACAGGTAATTTCATGATGCGAAAAAGTTGCGATCGCTGACTGCGCAACAGGCTAGCTGTAAGGGTGGAATTTGCTACTTATCGACAGTTTCCGGCGATGCAATAGACTCAGTTAGTTGGTGGGGTGGTGAGTTTAAGTAGGGGTGTTTAAAATATACCCCTACTCAAGGTTAAACTTAGGTTTTCCACGAGGGGGAAACTGTTCATCAGCGTTCAGCCTTGCCATCGCTATACGTCTTCCTCCATCGCAGCTTCAAGTGCCCCCAAAGCGATCGCAATTTTTTCAGGATGGGCATCGGCGTCACTCAAAACGTTGACTAAATCGGCAGCGTTGAGCTCAGGAGAGGCTTCTAGGAGTTCTGCTTACAATATAAAACCAATAATAAAATTAATGACCGCAACTGACTACACTAAACTTCATCACTTCCTGACTCGGAAAGATTGGAAAGATGCCGACATTGAAACCAGACAACTAATGCTGCAAATTGCCGGGGCAGATTCCAGACAAGATCGCCTACTCACAGCCAACGACATTCAAAATTTTCCATGTTCCGAGTTAAACAAAATCGATCGACTCTGGGTTAAAGCGAGTCGTGGACGTTTCGGATTTAGTGCGGTATCAAATCTCTATCAAGCAGTGGATGAGGATTATTTTGTCCTGGCAGATCGAGTGGGTTGGCGTAGTGAAAAAGATTGGATCGATTACAATAAAATTAATTTTACTATTGATGCTCCTGTTGGGCATTTACCGATAACTTGGCTGGTCCCTACTTCATTTTGGATGTACTGGAATGCTCGCTTTGCTAGTGCTGGATGGAGGTTAATTCTCAAGCGAATACCTGAATGTAACTTGTAAAATTTGCTCCTAGTCTATGCTTTCCAGTTCCGATCGACATCAATTATAAATTCTTCGGAATGGTATTAACTACAGCATTTTTGGGCGCTTCCGTATTACGATCTCTGGGCGGTGACTTGACAAATCCTGTTTGTGAATATTTGTTAGCTAAATTGGGGGATTAACCACGAAAACTCTAATTTTCAAGATTATAAAACTAATTAAGCTTTAAGAGTCCATACCTGTAATCGTGATAGTTTGCCGATCGCCTAATTAAACAGAAACAACCCCGGATCGACGTGGAAAAACCTTCCCAAAGCCTCAGCTTGTTGCTTGGTGATTTCTAGCCGAGCGTTAATTACCTCAACTACAGCCTCGCGCGAACCCATAATTTCTAATAAATCGGTTGCGTCTAGACTCCGAGCATCCATCAAATGCAGCAGCCTTGACTGTGGTGTTGAGGCATTAATTTGATAGTGCTTGTCTTCAAAATCCTCAATCAGTTTTACCAGCAGTTGTAGCAGCGCTTCTTCTTCGGAATTCAGATTTTTAGTAGAGATTAATTCTTCTACTATCTCCAGAAAAAACTCGTTTTCTTCTTCGGTTTTGATAATCCGAGGCTGATACTTAGAGAGCAATTTGCTGTAAATATATCTATCAAAAGTAATCGTCATTTTTCCAGTTGTTTTTATTATACTCGGCGTGAGTTAAAACGTATTTTATATATCGAATTCAAGTTTTTTTAAACAGCAAAATACTTTCATAATTTTGTAAATCTAGAAATAGGTCTATTTGCAAAGTTCCTATTTGTTCAAATCCCTGTTTTTGGTGAAACATGAGTGAACGATTATTAGCTATTGGGTGGGTAACAACAAACAGCGAAATGAATGAATTTGGAAAAACCTTATAAATTTCTTCATACATAAATCGAGCAACACCTCTACCCATGCAATCTAACTTTGTTGCTACTACTTGGAGATAAAAATGCCGATCGCTTGTGACTCTTTTCTTAAAAGCCTCATCTTTCCAGATAATTTTATTCAACATTTCATCAGATATTTTGGGTTGTGATATAGCCACAAACCCCAGAATTTCCCCATCGGTTGTAGCTGCAACAAAATATCTGCCTGAATTATTTAAGCTTTTGACAATCTCATCTTCAGTAATTTTTGTTAGCAAAAAGCCGCGCTCGATCGACCTATTTTGACCGCGGGCATTAGAATTGTGAATATTGACGATCGCCTGTATGTCCTCTCGATCGGCTTCTCTAAAAATTAGATCTTCCATTGCCAGCATAGTGTGTAGGAACTCGGACAAGGGGCTTTAAGCCCCTTGTTTCATCGGTAAGGTGCGCACTGCGCACCCCACAGAAACCCTAGCTGCCGCCAATCCGGGCGACATCGCGAGCGTTTTCTTCAAACGCAGCCGTCAGCGCATCATCACCGCTTAAACCCGATGCGATCGCCCTTTCAATAGCCTGCAACACCCGCTTGTAATCCCTCGGCATCACCTTCACAAAAAGCGGCACCATCTCATCCCACGCAGCCAGAACCTTCGATGCCTTCGCACTTCCAGTCAAATCGACGTGAGTTTGAATTAACTCCCGCAAATCGCTAATTTCCTCAACATCCTCCAATTTTTCCAAATCCACCATCGACATATTGCAGCGAGTAGCAAAATCTCCCGCTTCATCCAAAATGTAAGCAACACCGCCACTCATACCCGCTGCAAAATTGCGCCCGGTTTTGCCCAAAACCACAACTTTGCCGCCAGTCATGTACTCGCAACCGTGATCGCCCACACCTTCAACTACTGCATTAACGCCGGAGTTGCGCACCGCAAAACGTTCCCCCGCAATCCCTCGGATGAAAACCTCGCCGGCTGTCGCGCCGTAAAGCACTACGTTACCGACAATCACGTTTTCTTCCGCAACAAAGGTAGAAGCTGCCGACGGATACAAGATAATTTTGCCGCCGCTGAGCCCCTTGCCCAAATAGTCGTTAGCTTCGCCTTCGAGCTCCAGGGTGACTCCCTTGGGCACGAATGCGCCAAAGCTTTGCCCAGCGCTGCCTTGGAAGTGCAGGTGCACCGTGTCATCCGGCAAACCTTCCCAGTGGCGTTTGGTGATTTCGTTGCCGAGAATTGTGCCGACAACCCGGTTGACATTGGTAATCGGCAGTTTTGCCTGTACCTTTTCGCCGTTTTCGATCGCACCTTTGCACAAATCCAACAACACAGTCATATCCAGGGACTTTTCCAAACCGTGATCCTGCGCCATCTGACAGTAGCGCCCCACCTCCGGCCCAACTTCCGGCTGATAAAGGATTTTCGAGAAATCCAAACCCTTAGCCTTCCAGTGTTCCACAGCTTGTTTCGCTTCCAAAACATCAGTCCGCCCCACCATTTCATTCAGCGTGCGGAAGCCCAACTGCGCCATAATTTCCCGGACTTCCTGCGCGACGAAGGTCATAAAGTTTACCGTGTGATCGGGGTCGCCGGTAAAGTTTTTCCGCAGCAGCGGGTCTTGGGTCGCCACGCCCACCGGGCAAGTGTTCTGGTGGCAAACGCGCATCATGATACAGCCCAACGTCACCAGCGGCGCCGTCGCAAAACCGAATTCCTCAGCACCGAGCAAAGCAGCAATTGCTACATCGCGGCCGGTTTTCATTTGACCGTCAGTTTCTACCACAATCCGGCTGCGGAGATTGTTGAGTACCAAAGTCTGGTGAGTTTCCGCCAGTCCCAATTCCCAAGGTAAACCCGCGTGTTTGATCGAAGTTTGCGGCGAAGCGCCGGTTCCGCCGTCGTAGCCGGAAATCAACACGACATCGGCGTGGGCTTTGGCAACCCCGGCCGCGATCGTCCCGACTCCAACTTCCGACACGAGTTTGACGCTAATCCGCGCTTCCCGGTTGGAATTTTTCAAGTCGTGAATCAATTCGGCCAAATCTTCGATCGAATAAATGTCGTGGTGAGGAGGAGGCGAAATCAATCCCACACCCGGAGTCGAGTTCCGCACCTTGGCAATCCACGGGTATACTTTTTTACCGGGCAACTGTCCGCCTTCACCGGGTTTCGCCCCTTGCGCCATCTTGATTTGCAGTTCCCGCGCTTGGGAAAGGTACAAGCTGGTAACGCCGAAACGCCCGGAAGCAACTTGTTTGATCGCGCTGTTTTTCGAGTCGCCCCGATCGTTCGTCCAAGTGTAGCGTTCCGTGTCTTCCCCGCCTTCACCGGTGTTCGATTTGCCACCAATGCGGTTCATCGCGATCGCCAGAGATTCGTGGGCTTCTTTAGAAATCGAACCGTAACTCATCGCCCCAGTTTTAAAGCGTTTGAGAATCGATTCGATCGGTTCAACTTCCTCAATCGGTATCGATTCCCGCTGCTTGAATTGCAGCAAACCGCGCAGGGTAAAATGCTGTTGGTTTTGTTCGTTAACGAGCCCAGAATACTGTTTGAAAAGTGTATAACTGCCCTCGCGCACCGCTTTTTGCAGGGCGTGAATTGTCTGCGGGCTGAACAAGTGCGCCTCGCCTTCTTTCCGCCACTGATATTCGCCGCCGACATCGAGAGTATGTCCGCTGGACGGGCGGTCTGGGAATGCGTGAGTATGGCGCAAAATAGCTTCTTGGGCGATGACTTCGAGGTCTACGCCTTCAATCCGCGAGGCTGTCCAAGCAAAGTATTTATCGACTACGGATTTGTTCAAGCCGATCGCCTCAAAAATCTGCGCGCCGCGATAGCTTTGAATTGTGGAAATCCCAATTTTCGAGGCAACTTTCGTCACACCTTTAGTTGCCGCTTTGACGTAGTTTTTGCAAGCTGTTTTGTACTCGACATTTAGCAGCAATCCTTCGCGGATCGAATCGGCGATCGTCTCAAAGGCCAAATACGGATTAATCGCGCCGCAACCGTATCCAATAAGTGTCGCAAAGTGATGCACTTCCCTCGGTTCGCCGGATTCGAGCACCAGTCCCGCCCGCGTGCGCGTACCTTTACGGATCAAGTGGTGGTGCAGGCCCGCAACTGCCAGCAGCGCCGGAATTGGGGCTTTGTCTGGACCGATGCCCCGATCGCTCAAAATGATGATATTTACCCCGGAGGCGATCGCGCTGTCTGCTCCTGCAAAAACGTCTTCTAAGGCTTGTTCCAGACCTTTTACCCCGCTTTTGGGGTCAAACAAAATCGGCAGTGTAATCGACCGGAAATTGCCCTCACTTACGTGTTTGAGCTTAGCTAATTCTTCATTGCTGAGAATGGGCGTTTTCAGTTCGATCAAATGACAGCTTTCCGGTTCTGGTTTGAGCAAATTGCGTTCAGCGCCGATCGTAGTTTCGGCAGAAGTTACAATTTCTTCGCGGATAGAATCAATTGGCGGATTGGTAACTTGAGCAAACAACTGCTGGAAGTATTCGTAAAGCAGTTTTGGGCGGTTGGAAAGCACCGCCAGCGGCGTATCCGCACCCATCGCGCCGACAGCTTCCACGCCATCTTTCGCCATCGGCGCTAACAGCAGCCGCAGTTCTTCAAAGGTGTAGCCAAAGGCCATTTGGCGCTGGATCAATGTTTCGGGATCGGATTCTGGCAAGGCCGGCGCATCTTTCAGTTTGGCGATTTCGACCATGTGCTGGTCTATCCACTCGCGGTACGGGTGTTCTGTGGCGATTTTGGTCTTAATTTCTTCGTCAGAGACGATGCGGCCTTCCTCGGTATTTACCAGGAACATCCGCCCCGGTTGCAAGCGGCCGTTGGATGCAATTCGTTCTGGGGCGATCGGCAAAACTCCCGCTTCCGATGCCATAATAACCAAGTCGTCCTTGGTAACGCAGTAGCGGGAAGGGCGCAAACCGTTGCGATCGAGCACGGCCCCGATCGAAGTACCGTCGGTAAAGGCGATCGAAGCTGGGCCGTCCCAAGGTTCCATCAAGCAAGAATGGTATTCGTAGAAAGCCTTTTTCTCGTCACTCATCGACTCGTGGGCTGTCCAAGGTTCCGGAATCATCATCATGACAGCGTGCGGCAAAGAACGCCCAGCCAAAGTCAGCAATTCCAAAGCATTGTCAAAAATCGTCGAGTCGCTACCTTCAATATTGATTAAATTCGGGATTTTCTTCAAATCGTCTCCGAACAACTCCGACTCGAACAGCGATTGCCGCGCGTGCATCCAGTTAATGTTGCCGCGCATCGTGTTGATTTCGCCGTTGTGGGCGATGTAGCGGTAAGGGTGCGATCGTTCCCATGAAGGAAAAGTATTCGTGCTGAAGCGCGAGTGAACTAGGGCTAGAGCGCTTTCCATGTCCGGGTCGTGCAAGTCCGGATAGTAATCGCCGACTTGCACCGGCATTAACATACCCTTGTAGACGATCGTCCGGCAGGAAAGTGTGGAATTATACCAGTATGGGTCTACATTCGTCCTCCGGATGGCATTGTGAGCGCGTTTGCGGATGACGTAGAGTTTCCGCTCAAAAGCCGCCTCGTCCATACCTGCGGCGCGCCGCAGGAACACTTGCTGCATGAAGGGTTCGCTAGATTTGGCAGTGTCGCCGAGGGACGAGTTGTTCGTGGGCACATCGCGCCAGCCCAGCACTTCGTGACCTTCTTCTGCCGCGATTTCCTCAAAAATGCGTTGGCCGTTTTCCCGTTCAGTTCGATTTGGCGACGAGTAAATCGCGCCCACACCGTACTCGCCGGCTTCTGGAAGTTCGATGTTGAGGGCCGCCGTTACTTTCTTGAGAAACTTGTGCGGCACCTGCATCAAAATGCCCGCCCCGTCTCCGGTGTTGGGTTCGCAGCCGCAGGCGCCCCGGTGGTCGAGGTTCAGCAGGATTGTCAGTGCCTGCTCGACAATTTCGTGGGATTTGTTACCCTTCATGTGTACAATAAATCCGACTCCGCAAGCATCGTGCTCGAACTGCGGATCGTACAGGCCTTGCTTTTGTGGCTGTCCGTTGTTGTTCATTTTGATGTGTCTCTCAAAGTGGTGAAAAGATTTCGCTCTAGAGTAGAGGATGGGATGCCGATCGCTCTTGTATCATGTATTATATGTGGATCTACTCAATTGGGTAGATGTACGCAAAAATCAAAGTTTATTCGATCCGAGTAAAAAAATAGTTACAGGTGACATCCTCCACCAGCATTTGGCCTTCTGATTGCTCGAGGAACATTTCTGAAAAATTGCCACAAGTCGATGGACTCAAAGCCTGGTTAGATAGCTTTGGGCCGCTTTCTCCCACCCCGGTTGCAGAATAGAAAAAACTCTAGAACGTTCGGTTCGTATCATGTCCGATCGATTAACCATAATATCCCGGTCGGGGCGGGTTTTTGAGATGGGAGATTGTTCGCAGGTATTGTTGGCTCAAGGGCCCCTACAAAAATCGCCGTCGCTCGACCGGATATGATATCACTTATCACTCCCACGGGCGTCCGGGAAATACCTTGACTCCGCGCGAAACCAGCATCGCTGTCGGGGGCAAAACGAAAGCGAGAACACCTAGAAGTCATCGGACATCGAGATGCGATCGACTACATTGAAACGCTAATGCGATCGCAGAAGCACAGCACCATGGTTCTGGAATTCATCCGCTCCTCGATCTTATTGTAGATGCGGCCCGATACTCGCCGATCGAAACCTGGCAAATCCTAGCAACCGCCAGCGATAGCCACGGTGAAGGGCTGCCTTTCTATCAAGAGAGGCTAGCAGTTTTGCAGCAGCAGTCTCAAGAGCTGGATTAAAATTCACCTTTAATCCATCTTCAACAACCAGCGGCCTTTCTATGAAGATTTGATGTAAATTTGGCGATCGAGCCAATACCGGGTGACAACAGCTATGTTGGTTTTGGTATGGTTGTTAAGGCAACTCGATCGGGCAGAGCAAAACTCTTGCAAAACTATACAGTCCGCTAACCAGTCCGCGCGATCGGACTTAGGTTTTAAGGATAAATTAGTTAATATCACAATCCAACGTCGTTTACCAAAGGATTCGCAAGGAATCCTCAAGGAGTGGAAATCATGGTTCAGATTCAAGATATTTCTCAAGTATCTACTCTGCACGCATCTGCAGCACCCAACGGAATAGCCGCTACAGAATTGCGGCCTTGGGGTTCATTTACGACTCTCGAAGAAGGCCCCGGATATAAAATTAAGCGGATCGAAGTTAAGTCCGGACACCGCCTCAGCCTGCAAATGCACCACCACCGCAGCGAACACTGGATCGTAGTTTCTGGTACTGCAAAAGTTACTTGCGGCGACACAGAACAAGTTCTGTTTACAAATCAGTCTACCTACGTTCCTCAGTGCATTTCTCACCGGCTGGAAAATCCGGGAGTTATCCCCCTGATTTTAATTGAAGTGCAGAATGGCGAATATCTCGGAGAAGATGATATTGTTCGCTTTCAAGACGATTATGCCCGTACAGAAAAGGCAAAGTAACTTACTCAAATTAACGTGCGCGGCCCGGCGCACCCTACATTCTCAGTAAGGTGCCCTTGATTCTGCGGGTAAGGTGCGCGCCTGCGTAGCGCACCCTACATTCCAATTACAAATTACAAATTACAAATAATGATTCATCTGAGCAAAACAGCAGCGATAGAAGTAATGCGCCTCAAGTCGAAGTATCCGAACCCCAATGCTTTATTTCGTCTGGGCGTGGAATCGAGCGGCTGCTCGGGTTTGTCTTATACAATGGCTTTTGACGATGCGCCAGCCCCAGAAGACGCTGTATGCGAGTCGGAGGGAATTTCCGTTGCGATCGACCCCCAGCACTTAAAATATCTCAACGAGCTCACTTTGGATTATTCAGAAGACTTGATGGGCGGAGGTTTCCGATTTCACAATCCCAATGCCACCCAAAGTTGTAGCTGCGGCAACTCCTTTTCTGCTAAGGAATAATCAAACTTTAGGGTGCGTCAGCTCCGTATAATTCTGCTAATTGTGAATATGCTAGCGACTGAGGCACCTTACAAATTAAGGAATAATCAATATAAGGACAGTCAAAGACTTAGAAAAAGTCCAAAAAACCTTCAAAGAAGCCGGTCAAGGCTACCAAGTTGAACTAGAAAGCGGGAAGATTATCATTGTGGGGCCGTCAGATATTGTATCGAGCGAAATAGGTGTAATTTTCAGTTAGCTGCTCGCCAATTGGTTTTATCTCCGCCGTTTGCGTCGAGTTTTTGACTCCAAAGGCGGCTTTATTTTACCTGATGCTAACCTCACAGCACCTGATGTTTCTTTTGTCCGACCCGCACGTCTCCGGCAAATTCCCCGTTATTTCGGAGAATTAGTCCCAGACTTGGTAGTAGAAATTAAATCACAGAGCGAGAACATTAAACCGCTAGAAAAAAAGATTAAGAATTTTATAGAACTCGGAGCGCAAGTAGGAATTTTGATTGACCCGGATGAAGAAACTGTTACAGTTTATCGTCAGGAAGGTGAGCGTGTGGTGGGAAATCAGGATATTTTGACAGTACCAGAACTTTTTTCTGGTTGGGAATTGCCCATTGCGGAACTCTGGCTACCAATTTTTACAGAAGCAGAAACTCAAGCATAATATTGCGCTTTAATAGAAAAAATACCTGGTTTGACTGTAAGTTTCGGCGAATAGAATTCGCTTCTTGTCAAACAAAGTCCGCCTGGCCGGACTGAATAAAAAGTGCGGGGCAAAATACGCCTTTGCTAATAGTTAACGTTCCTCTGGGATTGCAGTACGGACTGAATCCCGGAAATATAGTAAATACCATCGACTGCTGGATTGCAAGTGCTCACGGGCAATAGTTTGATACTTGCAGGTGGCGATGTGAGATTGGACAGCAGAAAAATCCTGCGTAAAAAAGCTTTCTGTTGTGACCACCATAAAATGCTTTACTCACATCAAATCGGGCAGCTACTTTCCCAATAGATGTATCACGTTGTTCATAAACTTTAACTATTTTTTCACTCGTCTCAATCGAATAAGGTTTCATTTTTTTGCCCTGATATCCTAAAAGTAGTGTGCCAAATTTATATGGAATATGCTGTATGACTTACACTTTATAACTTAGTGATTTCAGCCGTCCAACTCACGTTGTCACCGCACTAGGCTTTTGAAGGGGTTGTCACCCCGTCAGGACTGCCCCTCAAAGGACAGGTAGTCAGAAACCAATATTAGAAAGGCGTTGAGAGTTTGGGGAGATGTCTGATGACAAAATGTTCAAAAACCCCACCGCAAAATAATTTTTATTCCGCAAATAGCAATATTTATTATCCAACCTAGAAGTGTCAATAAAAGGCGACTCCCAAAATCAAGAGGGTTAGACTTAGACTTCTTTGAACCAATTTGAGCTTTGGTTTTGCGTTGCCATGTTAGGAAAATATCTTGAAAAATCACAATACCTTTAAGTACCAGTTCTTTTAGCTCGGATTTGGGAATATGATGATCTAAAGTTTCTAAACCGATTTTATAATGTTTATTAAAAAAGTGTTCTTTCTTTTTTAATGACATAGATTTGAGGGATTTTTTAGCAACTTGTTGAACAACAAGTGCAGTGATGGCTGAATCGAAACTAGAGTCGATCCGATTGAATTTAGGAACAGGTATCGAATCTTCAGGCTTTTCATTAGGAACAGGCACCGGATTTTCAGACTTCTGTGGTAGCTTTTTTTGTTGTTTTCCGTTTAATTGCTCCTCAATAGAAACTTCCATAGTGGGAATTAAATCTTGGTCAAGAATAAGAAGATGTCCAACAGAAACTAGGGACTCTATAAAATCTGTTAAGTCCTCTTTTTTTAGGGGCTGTTCGTCACTACTACGCTTGTATAACGATGGAAACAATTTTTTTAATTTTTTCTTTAATTCATCTTTTTTTTCCATCAAATATACCTTGTCCTTCTCTGATTTTAAGCTGCGTTTGCGATCGAAATCAGAAAATAATGCTTCCTCAAGCAAACAGTCTAAATAATGGGCTCGATCGATATTCTTTTTCTTTGCCTCTCTTTCTAAGAATTTTGGAAAATTTTTAATTTTTTCCTCAGTCACTAAAGCTTCAACAATGCGATTAAGTCCATCCAAACGTCCCCAAAGTAAATCGTTGGCACGCCAAGATTTCTTGAGAAAACCGCCAAATGCGTACAAACTATCCCCGGCGAGTTTTTGTTTTAGTCGTTCGCCATCATTAAATTTACTAGATAAACCCAATCTTGCATCTTCAGGACTGATTCTAAAAGTCTCAATTAGCTGTTTTTCTGGTATACCTGCTAAATAATCTAAAGGGTAGAGAACTGTATCAAGTTTTTCAAATTCTTGAAAATAATTTAACAACTTTTCTTTAATATAATTATAATGCTCGATTTCTCCAGTGCCGCTACTTAGTAGTTCTTGTTTGGTTTCCTCTACTAGCTTATTAAGTATAGATTTTTCGGCTAACTCTCGCAATTCACCAAGTTGTTTCTCTTCAGAAAATTGAAAAAAATTCTTTAAAGAAGATAGTGATTTTATTTGCTGAATTTTTTCGGTTAAATCTTTGTTTATTTTCTTAACAGAAAATTCTTTTATTTCTGACTTTGATAGTGATTCTTCATTGAGAACTTGCCCGTGCAACCATAACATAGCTCTATAGAATTTCTCAGTAAATTGCTTAGTGGAATTATTTGATTCATCTAATAATTCACAAAAATATTCCTCTATTTTTTTATGAAGAAATAATTTGTCTAGATTAACTTTGAGGGCTTCAATAAGCTTTCTATAATGATTTAACTTACTAATTAGAGATTTTAAATTGCTCAATATCTCATCGCTTATAGAACTTTTATCAATCTCCTGCTTTTTCTTATTCTTGAGCCATTCACAAAGATAGTCTTCATCAAGCAACCTGTACACGTATTCACTAATAAAAAAGTACCTTCTTAAGGCATAGTCAACATCGAGGTGACAGATGTCTTTCTCAAGCCGCTTAAGAAGCTTCAACCGTTCGGAGCTAGCTTGTGGAGCAGTGAATGGTTCGGCAAGTAACTTTGCAGCTTTCTCGAATTTTTCAATTCGATTTTCTTTTTTTTCATTTTCATTTTCTTTTGGTTTACTCGCTTTTACCAAACCTTCTGATTTTAAAAATATTAAAGGCAGAATTTTATTTTCAAGACTAATGAGGCGTGTCCGTAGATAAACATTTCTCTGTTGATCGTAAAAATCGTTATTTTCTCTATCCTTTTCTTCTATATCTAAAAGAGTCTCAAGATCGGTCAGCAAAAATTTGTAGCGACGAACTTTCTCGTTGTGTTCATTGATTAACTCTAAATCCTTATTGATACTTTCATATCTCGGCAGGGCAATTAGAGAATCTTTTACAACCCGAACAATACCAGGTTTTAACATATCCTCGTACTCAGGGTTGCCTTTAAAAAGGTCTGGACTTGGATCGACATAAAATAGCTTGCGGTAAACTCGACGCTCTGCTGTTCGGCGATAAATTTCTTTGATTGTGTAGCTAAATGGGCGATTGTCTAATACGCCGCCATCAACAAAGTGAAGGCGATATCCTTCGCCAGGATCGTCCTCTATGTCACTGAGTTTCTTGCCTTTCTTATTCTGTTGTTTTAATGAGAAGGAATTATCGAGTTTTGGCGGCGTTTCAGGCACAATTCGATTGTTTAAATTTCCCCATTCATTTAATTTTTTATCAGGGTCTTTGTCATCTAAAGGCTTATCTAAAGGGTCAAGCTTGACTGTCACAGGGGGGAAAGCGACTGGAAAACAAGAGGTAATTTGACACAATTTGGCAAGTGCTTCACAGGTAACATCATCAGGATTGAAAGGGTTATCCGCATAATCACGATATTTTAGATGAAAAATGGCGTGGTGATCTTTAAGCTCAATTACACGATTTGTATTGTCAAATACTTGATTAATTTTACCCAAACTATCAGTGCCTGTAATAAATAAATCGAGTTCTTTTAGTTGGGAAACCCAATCATCTTTAGGCGCGTTTTCTTTTAAATCTATTTTCCGATCGAGGAGAGCTTTTTTGATTTCTTTTTTATAGTAGCCTACTCCATTAAAAAAAGAAGATAGGTCAAAATCCGAATAGTCCTCTTGTTTGAAAAGGAGTTCTTTAATATCTGCACTGTCTTTCCAAACCTCGGCGAATTCCTCAAATTTAATCCATTTTTTCCCTTGGCTGTTGGCTAGAGCATAACTTAACAAAACTCCATTAATCCCTCCGGCTGAAGTTCCAGAAATAATGTCCACTATGATGTCAGCATCGGTAAGAGCTTTGATCAGTTTATAGATTCCTCGACCTCTGACAGCGTTATAGAACTCTTGGCAACATCCATTCATGTAGATTGCCAAGGCGACGCCTCCATATACAACTAATCCAAGACGATGTTCGCGAGAGAATTCAGGGTGAGGGAGCCTAGAAGAAGACATAGTATTTTTTAAATTAATTTAAGAGTAGATAGGTTTCAGATTGGGCAGGTTTTACACCCTTTGGATCGCAGATGCAAAGATGACTCAAATATAAAAAATGGCGCCCAGAAATGGGGATTTTGTCACAATTTTTTACATAATTGCCGAGCTTCCTCCTTTAGTTCATCTCCTTGAATAGTGGAGCGCGATCGCGTCGAACTCACGTTCTCGACGCTTATAGGTGATGAGTTTAGTATGCTGGTAGCGGCTAAGTGTAAAAGAGCCACAGCTCAAGCCGGAAAATTTGGCAATATTACCTTGCCAACTGGGAATTTGCAACTGCGCCACAAGAGTCAAATTACTACTAATGCCAATAGCACTGCTACTGGTGGCAATATTAATATCGAAGCTGGGGCTGTAGCTGAAGAAAGAAAATAGCGACATCCGAGGCCGGGGTGGAAATATTGTAATTAATACCAAAGGTATTTTTCGATCGACTGACCGCGATATCGACGCCTGTTCAGAATTAGGAATTGACGGCCATGTCGAACTCAGAACTCCCGATATTGACCCTGTAAAAGGATTCAATCAGCCAGAAATCCCCGGAGTTCCACCGCCGGCGCAAGGCTGTCAAACTAGCGGTCGCCAGCGGTTTGTCATCACCGGGCGCGGCGGTTTGCCGCCGAGTCCCAGGGAGCGAGTTAGCAGCAGCGGCGAGGATAATTTTAATGCCGCCCTCGCCGCCGGTTGAGGCTCAAGGCTGGATAATTAATGCTAAAGGCGAGGTGGAATTGGTAGCAAATTCGGCGCTAGTTGTGCCTTACAGCCCTGGGGGAGCGCCTATTTGCAATTAAGAGTGCGATACTTCAAGTTGGGGTCTCCCCGCCACAACTTGAAGTATCGAACTCTTTAGTTTTCTCTTGAACTCGTTTGTAGGCCATTGCTAACAAAAGCCGCCGCTGACATGGCTATTAGCCCAACGCCAAGCACCAAGTTGGGCCCTAAACCACACTGGGGACAGATAACGATTGGACCAAAGCCGAGGTCAACCATCGACGATAAACCCACAAACCCCAAGGTCGCCCACGCCAACTGTCCGATAAGATTGGTTCCCATATTGCCTCCTAATAAATAAGCTCTGAGTTTCGTGATTTTTCTCTGTTCTTAACCGCATTCTAAGCAAGGCTCTGCCCCATCCACCAGTCGCATCTTTGAGTGTCACTCATTTGAGGGACAGAAAGAATCGCGCGTCACTTCCCCTGCGGTAATTCCCGCCCGTTGCCCCTGGCGGACCGCTCCGGACACTCCCATTCGTTAAAAGCTGGTTTGTAGTGAGAACTTCAGTCCTCGCCCACAACTTATTAAGTCCTGTAAAAGCTTAATCGACTATCAACACAATCAAGCTGGTGTACCGAAAATTGTCCACTGCATTAACTGCTGCCACTCGGGAGATTGAGCTAATAAATCTGCATCCAATTCATTTCCTGCATCCTGCGAAAATTCGGCGAAACATTCCACCCAATTAATTACTGTTTCCACAGGCATATAAGGCGTATAATTCCAAGAACGCTGCAAAAACTCTACCATCTCAACAGTATGACCGGTGCGGTGCAAATACCAAGCAATCCAAACTAAGGTACTGTACTTGATTTGCTTTTCCAACAAACGTATTTTATCCGGCAATTCGGGGCGGGAAAAAAAATTGTCCATGACTGCGGCGAGGGATTTAGCCTGGGGTAAACCTTTGTACATGGCGCTTTGTTCGTGCTGGCGGTAGCAAACTGTTACTTGCTGCAGCCACTCTGCTTCGCATCCCATTAAGGCTAAACGCAGCACTAAATCTGTATCTTCCGCGGGTGGAAATCGAGGATCGAAGCCGCCGGCGCGCTCTAACCAATGGCGGCGAAATACCATCGCGCTCGGTAATACTGGCTTCCACCGCAGCCACATTTCTAAGTCTAATTTAGGGACGTTTTGCCAGGGCTTGACATCTTTTAGCGGTTCGCCTATACTATTAACTAGACGCCAGCCGCTGTGGACTATTCCTAGATGTGGTCGCGCTGCAAATACAGCAAGTTGTGCTGCTATTTTGTCGGGCAAAAAGTAGTCATCAGCATCAAGAAAGGCGATGAATTCTCCTCGGGCTAGTTCGATCCCGCAATTTCTGGCAATCGAAACTCCTTGATTTTGTTGGTAAATGTAGCGAATTCGATCGTTATATTTCTCTAAAACTAATCTGGTGTGGTCTCGGGAGCCGTCGTCTACTACAATAATTTCCCAGTCAGCAATTGTTTGGTGCAGCACGCTCTCTACTGCTTGGCCGACGTAATCCGCGCAGTTGTAAGCCGGAATTACCACGCTTACCTGGGGGCTTCTCTCGCTCATAATTAATATCAAGTTTGATCGATTATACCATTTTAAATTTGAGATTTTATATTTGAGATTGGCGAATGACTGATGACCAATAATTTATTGATGGTACCCGCCACGTGATTTATCCGTGGAATCAATCCCAGATCGATTTTCGAAAATCCTCAAGAAAGAGCATTTATCCGTGGGGTCAATCTAAAATCTAAAATCTAAAATCTAAAATCGATTGACCGTCGGGTTGGGAACACGGGTCTACAGTTGGATTTTTTTTTGAACTGGTATTAGAATCAATACCCGCTGGGCTGGTTTACGGAAATCCGAGCTTTGAAATCAAGAAAAACCATGCACCCGCCCCTACAAAATGTATTGGTAAAATTTGGTTGCGTCTTTGTTGGACAATACTTATCGGGTGCCCCGGAGGCTGACGCACGCGATAAGCGAGGCTTTTTGAGCATAATTTGGGCTCAAGAATTTGCCAAGGTAAGCTGTTGTGAATTCAGTAAATCATGGGAGCGAATTGCCGCAGGCTGACCCTCGCCTTTTACCTTCACATACTTGTCAGCTATTTCCAAAACCTGTTCGGCATTGACCGGCTTGCTCAAAAAATCGGTAGCACCTGTAAATTTCGCTCGCGTGCGGTCAATTATACTGTCTTGACTGGTCAAAAACACGATCGGAGTTTCCCGAAAAGCCGGTGTCTGCCGCAAAAAATGGCACAAAGCAAAGCCGCTTGTCTTCGGCATCAAGACTTCCATAAAAATTAAAGCAGGCTTGTGTTTGGCGATCGTGCCGACTCCCTGCATGGGGTCTTGAATTTTTAGGACTCGATACCCTTGGGGCGATAAAGTTTGATCTAAAAATTCGCATACTGCCGGACTGTCATCGATACAGGCAATCAAAGGGCGACCCGGCCCAGCGCTTACTGAGGCAAGGCGCCACTGTTCTATAGGCGACGGCAAGTCTGGTACTGTTCGGAAATTTACTAAACCCTGTTTCATGTAATTAACTAAAGCGCGAGTTGCGATTGTCACGCACTGCTTTTTCTTATCTGCAATATCCCAAAGAGTATTCTCGCCGTTAAATACGTTAGCCAAAGCGATCAAAGAATTAGAACTAAATCGATTTTCCTGCAACTGGGCCGACGCTTTTAAAAGCGGTGCTTGTTCTGGATCTACCAGCCACAAACCCATTTCTTTCCACTTCTGCCAAATTTGTTCTGTAGAACACAGCATTTTCTCTACTTCCGTCACCGACAGCAGCAAAGAAGAGGTAACTGTAGAAAAATATTTGTGGGACGGACGCCACTCCCGGCGCAAACCCGATTGACCGATCAGAGCAAATAACACTTCAGAAACGCTGCTGTGGACGATCGCCTTAGCTTGTTCTAGACTCATTTCGCTGGCTGCTAGGCCTCGCTGAAGCAGTTGATATTCCCACAGTTCTGCAGCATCGAGGTCTCTGAGATCCACTTGAAAGTTTCGACAGTGTTGCCCGATCGCCCTATACCACCGCCTCGATCTGTGCGCTCCTCCTGTGGCATAAACCAAACTACCCTGAAAAAAGTAAAGTTGCCACTGTTGTTCCCCTTGTTCTAACACCAATTTCCCGGTTGCTTGTTTCTTACCCAGCACTGCCACAGTATGAGACAACATTTTGTATCCGATTGCGCTAGCAGACATATCAACACACATCCCCTGTACTCTCTTTGTACTATTATAGCTGCTGAGTTGGCGAATAAAACAGTAATATTACTGAATTTGGGTCAATAAAAACAACTAATTATACGCATTTAACCCCCTCAGGGAGTGATTCCCCTCGGGAGTTTTAGCCCGCTCGGATGCAAGGCCTCTGTGCACTATTAATTAATAACTAAAATACTACTTCTAACTAATAACTAACTGGGCTGGCTATCTTTGGGAGGTACTGGATCGTAACCCCCAGGATGAAAAGGATGACAGCGCAAAATCCGCTTAACTGCCATGGACCCGCCGCGGCCGGCCCCAAATCTTTCTATTGCTTCGATCGCGTATTGCGAACAAGTGGGTTGAAATCTACAGGCGTTAGGCAGGTAAGGAGAAATACCGATTTTGTAGCCTCGGATTAATCCGATCAGCAATATTTTCATAATTTTTACCTCAGCGCTGGATTAGATTAATCGCAAAATCTTGTCCGGTACCTATTTTCGGTGTTGCCTCGAAGATAGCTAAAATACAATTTGAGGAGATAAGATGGTACTTGTCTCTGAGTTCGCTACTTGACCGATACCTAAAAATTTACCATCTCGATCGTAAACCTGCAAGAGATAGGGAGCTTGGGGTATTGGGTTGCTACTTTCCTCCTGCGATCCGATCGGCATTTCGGGAATCGGGAGGCGCTGTCCTTGAAACCAGCGTTTGGTATATTCAGGGGAAAGGACGATCGCCCCTAAATGCCCCAAAACGGCCGATGGCAAAATCGGGCAGAATTTATCCTCCTGCAATTGCCGTTCTAATTTTTCAAAACTGAGACTTTGGTCGATCGAGAAACCGCTACTTTCGGTGCGAGTCAAACAAGCCAAAGTACCGCCTGCATTCAACACAGCGCCCAAATCCCGCGCGATCGCCCGAATGTAAGTACCCGCCCCGCAGGCGATCGACAAATCCAATTCCGGAAAATCCCCCGATCGCCAATCCAAGATTTCCAGCCGAAAAACCTCAACATTTCTAGCAGCCACGGACACAGTTTCGCCTTTTCTAGCTAACTCATAAAGGCGTTTTCCTCCTACCTGAACAGCACTAAAACTCGGCGGGAATTGCTCGATTTTTCCTAGGAATTTAGGCAGTGCAGCTTGCACTTTTTCCAAACTCAACTCCGGCACCGGTCGAGAATGGATAATTTCTCCTTCTAAATCGTCAGTAGCAGTAGTTAAGCCAAACCGAATCGTGCCTCGGTAAGCTTTATTGTGTTGGAGATATTGCAGCAGTCTTGTTGCTTTGCCCAGGGCGATCGGTAAAACGCCAGTCACAGCAGGATCGAGGGTTCCTCCGTGTCCGACTCGCTTGAGTTTCAATAGCCGGCGCACTCGCCCCACGCAGTCGTGAGATGTCATGCCCGCAGGTTTGTTGAGATTGAGAAAACCGTCAGTAGTCATTAGGAATCGGGAATTGGGAATTGGGCATCGGGCATCGGCCAAATAGGGCATCGGGCATCGGGAAGAATGCAACGGGCCATGTATGGGATTTAACTCATACAAGGAAGCAGGAAAAAGGAAGATGAAAAGTTTTGAGATTGCTTTATTTGGTAACGCTAAAAATAACGTTACTCACAACGCGATAGGGGTTTTAAGTTAAAAAGTTCAACATTAAAAACTTAAAACTAAAAAGTACCCGCCAGGCAAATTATCAATTATCAATTCCCAATTCCCAATTACCCATTACCAATTAAAAAATAAAGTCCGCCTGACTGATAGAAGTGCGGGCAACTCCGAATAAAGTAGCGAGAGTTTCCTTGGTGTCTGTAAGCTGAATAATTGTACTCGGCGAAGTTCCGGTTCCAGCGGAAATGGTGAGTTCGCCAAAGGTAAGGCCGGCACTCAAGCGAATTCGATCGATACCATCAGTAAAGTCTGTAATCACATCACCATCTGCCAAACGCCCGATCGCAAAAGTATCATTTCCCTCGCCGCCAGTTAAAATATCTCGGCCGCGATCGCCCGATAAACAGTCATCGCCGATGCCACCAAACAGCGAGTCATCGCCGGCACCCCCAAAAAACGTGTCATTACCCGCGCCGCCCAACAAAGTATCGGTGTCTTGGTTGCCAAACAGCAAATCATTACCCTCCTCGCCCAGCATTGAGTCAGAACCTTTGCCACCGTAGGAAGTATCGTCGCCGGCACCGCCCAAAACGCTGTCGCCGCCGGCACCGCCGAACAGTACGTCATTGCCAGCGTCGCCCAGCAGTGAGTCATCGCCGTCGCCGCCGTAGAGGGAATCGTTTGCCCCTAAGCCGAAAATGCTGTCAGGGCCATCCAAACCAAATATCAAGTCAGCGCCCGCATTACCCCTGAGGGTATCAGGGCCGCTGGTGCCGCGAGTGCCGCCTGGTGTCCCTCCGGGACTGGTACCGCCGGTGGAGGTGGGGGTTGGGGTTGTGACGGGAATTGGTCGAATTGGCACTGCTGATGGCATGATCCTGAAGATGGGTAGAAATTTGCAATTCTAACTTAGCTTAAAAGCGGAAGTTATCAGAACAATTGGGTTTAAAACCTCCCCCTTGTAGGGGGACTTTACATTGAGCTCATTTTAGTTTACCATACTATCAGTGGTTTGGTAAGCAATATGTTAAAAGCCTATAAGTACAGAATCTATCCAACCGACGAGCAAGCGGTATTGCTAGCTAAGTCGTTTGGCTGTTCGCGATGGTTTTACAATTTTGCTCTCAACCTTACTAACGAAACCTACAAAGCAACAGGTAAAGGTTTAAGTCGTAATGACATAATTAACCTACTACCATCTTTAAAAAAAGAACATGAATGGTTAACAGAACCTCCATCACAATGTTTGCAGCAAGCAGCGTTAGACCTGTCTAGTGCTTTCTTAAAATTCTTTGAAAAGAGGGCTAAATACCCAAATTTTAAGAAGAAGGAACAAAAGCAATCTATTCGTTTCCCTCAAAAAATAAAACTCGATGGTAGCTACTTAAATTTGCCAAAATTAGGTAAAGTTTACTGCAAAGTATCTCGATTGCCAGTCGGGAAATTAAAGTCTGTGACTGTATCTCTGACACCATCTGGGGAATACTATGCAGCTTGTCTCTATGATGACGGTAAAAACCAGCCAGATTCAACATCAGAAGGTAAAGCTGTAGGCATAGATATGGGATTAACTCACTATGCCATTACTTCAGATGGAACCAAGCACGGCAATCCCAAATATTACCGCAAATATGAGGTAAGACTTGCTAAAAAGCAAAAGCAACTCAGCCGCAAGCACAAGGGTTCTGCTAATAGGAACAAAGCACGAATTAAAGTTGCTAGAGTCCAGGTCAAAATTACTAGATGCCGAGAAGATTTTTTACACAAACTAAGTCGTAAATTAGTTGACAAAAACCAAGTCATCGTAGTAGAGAATCTCGCCGTAAAAAACATGGTGAAAAATCACAAGCTAGCCAAGTCAATTACTGACGCTGGCTGGGGTCAATTTTGCACCATGTTAAAATACAAGGTCCAATGGTCAGGGAAAATCTATATTGAAGTAGATCGATTTTTTCCGAGCTCAAAAACTTGTAATAACTGCTTGCATCAAATAGATATTCTGAGTTTAGATATCCGTAGTTGGCAATGTCCTAAATGCCAAACGAGGCATGACAGGGATATCAACGCGGCTATCAACATCAGAGATGAAGGTTTACGAATCTTGGCGGGAGGGCATCTCGCTACTGCTTCTGGACAACGTGTAAGACCATCTAAAGGCACTGCTTTTAGAGGCGATGTTGGGTGAAGGAAGAATCCCCACGCCTTCAGGCTGGGGAGTTGTCAAAAGCTCGCCAACCGCCGAGATGAGAAATATCGATCGCATCCGCCACAGCATAAGGTTCGCACAAAAAGCCCTGCACCGTCGAGCCGTCCTCCAACACCAGCGTACCAATTCCCAGCGGCGGGGGAATTTTAGCGACAAATCCGCCGAAAGCCGAGATCGACAACTCCCAAACTTCCACCTCGATCGCGCTACCGCCCTCTATTTGACGCACCAATCCCGGCTTGCCCAGAGCAGTACCCGTCAAAGCGTACAGCTTGTAAATCGGGCTGGTACGGCAGGCGCGAACCAAAATGCCTCCCCCCTCGATTAGTTGATAATTCAGCGGCTCACCGCTCAAATGAGCGCCAACCACGGCTATTTTGACTCGTTCTTCTGAGGCAGGTTTGGCTGCGCTGGCTGGTTCCGGGAGGGTTGGCAGCGGCAGGCCGGTGGCGCCCAAAGTTCCCCCCAAGCGCTCGTGGAAAGCACCTCCCAGCCGACAGAGCGATAAATCGTGCCACGCAGGAGCCATCAGTGTCAATCCTGCGGGCAATCCGCTGCTTTGAAACCCGCTGGGAACTGCGATCGCGCACAAATCGAGCAAATTCGCAAAGTTCGTGTAGCGCCCGAGATTGGTGTTGAGGGCGATCGGCTCGGCTGCAACTTCTGCGACAGTATATATCGTGCCTGTCGTCGGCACCGCCAACACATCCATTGACTGCCACTGAATTTCAGCAAGCTTGCGGAGCTCTGCCAACCGATAGGACGCGCGGTAAGCCGCGACGGCATCGTAGCGCTTGCCGCCGCTGATAACTTCGTAGACGATCGGATCGATATCCTCTGGGTGCGCGTCGAGGAAATCGCCGATCGCGGCCAACCTTTCTGCTACCCAAGGCCCGCCGTAAAGCAGTTCGGCAGCATCGGCAAAGGGTTTGAAGTCAATAGTTGCGATCGTGCAGCCCAATGATTGCAAGCGCGCCAGAGCCTCTCGGTAGCGCTGTTCGGCTTCTGCATTCCCAAAAAATTCGAGTTCGCCCTCTTCAGGAACTCCCACCCGCAAGCTGGACAAATCCGGCAAAACTTTCGTTTCAGCGCGACGAGAAAACGCATCCTCAGCGTCAAAACCGCTGGCTACTTGCAGTACGGAAGCCGCATCCGCACAGGTGAGAGCGAACACAGAAACGCAATCGAGCGATCGCACCGCCGGCAGCAGGCCGCGAGTGCCGATCGAGCCGCAACTTGGCTTCAGCCCGACAATGTTGGTAAAAGCAGCGGGAACCCGCCCCGAGCCTGCGGTATCGGTACCCAGAGCAAAACTCACCAATCCGGCCGAGACTGCTGCGGCGGAACCGGAACTCGATCCGCCCGGGATGTAGCGCCGATCGAACGGATTGCGACAAACTCCATAAGGCGTGCGGGTTCCGACTAATCCTGTGGCAAACTGATCCATGTTTGTTTTGCCGATCGCGATCGCACCTGCCGCGCACAAGCGCTCTACGACGGAGGACGATCGCGCTGGAGTGCGAGCAAACGCAGGACATCCCGCCGTAGTCGGAACGCCGGCCCAATCGAGATTATCTTTGATCGCAAAAGGTATTCCGTAGAGCGGCAATTGTTGCGGGTCTAGGTTTTCCAAGGCTTTGGCGCGTTCGAGGGTTTCCGCCTGCGGTGCTAAATAAATCCATACTGCCGGATCTGCATAGCGTTCGATCCGATCGTACACGCTCGCGATCGCATCTGCAGGCGCGATCGAGCCGGTGCGGTAGCGATCGAGCAGCGAATGAATGTCGAGACTGTTGCTGTAGCTAACTTTTTCCATAATGCACCGCCAGTCGATTTTAGATTTTAGATTTTAGATTTTCGCTTGAATAATTTAGTTTACAGGCTTTGCTGGACGAGCAGTCGATTTTCGCTTTTCGATTTTAGATTGAATAATTTAGTTTACAGGCTTTGCTGGGCTAGCAGTCGATTTTAGATTTTAGATTTTCGCTTGAATAATTTAGTTTACAGGCTTTGCTGGACGAGCAGTCGATTTTCGATTTTCTATTTGAGATTTTCGCTTGAATAATTTAGTTTACAAGCTTTGCTGGGCTAGCAGTCGATTTTCTATTTGAGATTTTCGCTTGAATAATTGAGTTTACCAGGTTTGCTGGGCTAGCGTTCGATTTTCGATTTTCGATTGAAGAAATGACCTCAAAGGCTGTGTTTGGCAATCGTTATTACATATAAACGGTTAGTTTACCGCATTGTCGATCGCCTCCGCATCCAGTTAGCGGGCGATCGAACTATTTCTCAAGAAATCTTCAACCCTCGCCAAAGCGGGTGCAAGTCTGTGTGCACGTAAACTTCGCCATTTCCAACCGCCGGGTTTAATCTTCCAAAAACATTAAATTGGCAAATCCCAGAAAAACCGTTTTTTGTAACATTTTACACATTTTATCATCAGGCTTGCTGTTACCGTTTGAAACGTAGCAATCTAGTAGGATTGCAAGCTACAGTATGCTTACCTTTCAAAAAGCTAAGTGCATTGCTGTGACCAACAGTCTCGAATAACTCCTTGGGTTGCAAACAGGACTTATACAGACAAAAACCGAAAAAATTTAACAGCTTCTAGGGTTCCGATTTGAATCAGTTTCTAACTCAGTTTAGACAGTTCAAGTGCTGGTCCGAGAGAAGCAGACTGGTCATCCCAATATTTTATTAATTTGAGGGAAACACTAGCCAGTTACACGGCGGGATAAAAGCCCGGGAGAAACGCGATCGGTCATCAAGACTCGGTTCGTTAGCTCTCGGGCTTTATCCTTGTATATCAAGGGGGTTTGCGGGAGCTAAGGAAGCCAAAGAAGGTGCAAAAGCTCGATCGACATATTCACCCCTAACCAGCAATCAAAATATGCTATGAATATCCGATATTGCTCCCCAAAAATAACGCGATCGCCCTTATCCTACTGCGCCCTATTTTTCATCACCTTGTTTTTCGCTGTCGGCTGCGTCAACCCGGCAATTTATATCAAAACCACGACTGAAAGCGAAGCAGCTTCTTCAGTAAGTGCTGATGCAGTTAGCCTCGGATTCAGCGCGTGGCCCGGCTGGTTTCCGTGGCAAATTGCCAAAGAGCAAAAGATATTTGAAGCAAACAATGTTGCTGTAGACTTAAAATGGTTTGACGGCTACTTAGAATCGCTCAGCACCCTCACAGCAGGACAGATCAATGCTAACAGCCAAACCCTCGGCGATACCGTAAACTCTATATCAGGCGGTGCCGATCAAGTAATTGTTTTAGTCAACGACAACTCGACGGGAAATGACAAAGTAATTGTCGCAGAAGGCATCAATTCCGTTGCCGATTTAAAAGGGAAAAAAGTGGCAGCAGAGGAAGGTACAGTCGATCACTTTCTCTTATTGTTAGGGCTGAAAAAAGCAGGTTTATCAGTGCGGGACATTCAATTTGTACCGCTGGAAACCGGCAAAGCTGCGGCGGCTTTCGTCGGAGGACAAGTCGATGCGGTGGCAGTATTTGCGCCGTTTACCACGCAAGCCTTAAAACGAAAAAATAGCAAGGAACTGTTTAGTTCCAAAGACTTTCCGGGGGCCATTTCCGACCATTTGGTATTCACCCGAAAGTTTATCAGCGAACACCCCGATCGAGTGCAAGCCATGGTCAATTCCTGGTTTGCAACATTGGACTACATGAAAGCAAATAAAGAGAAATCATACCAAATTCTAGCAAACCGCGCCGGAGTCAGCGTCGAGGAATACAAAGAATATGAAAACGGCACTAAGATATTTACGATCGAGGAAAACTTGAAAGCCTTTCAACCGGGAAATGACATGACATCATTGCCGTTTGCGGCTGCAGAAATGACCAAATTTCTCGTAGATGTAAATTTAGCAAAAACCAAACCAGATATCAGCAAATTATTTGACGATCGCTTTATCAAAGCTTATGCCGAAGGTAAAAGGTAGAAGGCAGAATTTACGATTGGGCAGACACAATAAAATTTCAAAAATATTCCTTTAAAAAATTCCCCAAAGCTACTCAAATTACTCGCCAAACCGTTCTGCAATTAAATCATGCCACCAAACCCCGAGCCCCGAGCCCAACCCCACCTCAAGCAAAAAAGCCTAACTCCCACCGTTTTCTGGCGGATTGCGGAAGAGATACCACAACCCCTCAATATTGGGTTAACGGTAACATCGATCGCACTGCCGCTGCTGCTGTGGTGGCTAGTAACAACCTTCGCCAACGTAGACCCCAAATTTTTGCCTTCCCCCGGCAAAGTTTTAGAGGCATTTGGTCGGCTGTGGAACACTCGCGAACTTTTGAAAGACACAGTAGCGAGTTTGTGGCGGGTGGGAGTGGGCTTTCTGTTCGCCTTGGTTTTTTCCATACCAATTGGCGTGCTGATGGGCAGTTTTCCCAGTATTCGCGCCTTGCTAGAACCCATGTTCGGCTTGATGCGATATATGCCCGCACCAGCGTTCATTCCCCTGCTAATTCTCTACTTGGGAATCGGCGAAGAACCCAAAATTACCCTGATATTTATCGGCGTCTTTTTCTTCAATTCGCTGATGGTGATGGATACAGTCAAGTTTGTTTCAAAAGACTTGATCGAAGCTACTTATATGCTGGGCGGTAATCGCTGGGAAATCCTCACTCAAGTTATTTTTCCCCACGTTTTGCCGGGAATTCTTGATGCTAGCCGCATCAACCTAGCTGCGGCTTGGCAATTGGTAATTGTCTCGGAATTGATTGCCGCCACCGAAGGCTTAGGCCGCCGGATCAGCGTCGCCGGTCGATTTCTCCGAACCGATGAAATTTTTGTGGGGCTGATTGTCATTGGGGCGATCGGACTGGCTTTTGACTTGCTTTTTCAATATCTGCTGCGGGTTTCTTGTAAATGGTCAAGCCAGAAACAGTAAGCAGATTTTGAAGGAAGAAGGAAGAAGGAAGAAGGAAGATGGAAGAGGGAAGAAGGCAGTGGTGTAAAATAAAATTGAAACCCACGCTAGATATCGTTTTTAGTCCTAAAATTTACAGATTTTGGGAATGAAAAAATCAATTTTTTACTTACAATACAGAGGATAAACTCATGTTTCTGCAAATCAACAATCTTCACAAAAACTTTGAAACAAAAAAGGGTAAATTAGTTGTCCTCAAGGACATCAACATGAGCATCAAGCAAGGCGAATTTATCTGCGCGGTAGGCGCATCCGGTTCCGGCAAATCTACTCTGTTGAGGCAGATTGCGGGATTGGACAAGCCGACAACAGGCGAAGTGAAAATTGATGGCAAAGAAGTTGTTGCGCCAGGGCCGGATCGAGGTATGGTATTTCAGCATTACACTCTTTATCCTTGGATGAACGTGCAGGAAAATGCCGAGTTTGGCCTCAAACTTCAAGGCGTGTCCAAGAAGGAGCGGCGCGAACAAGCGAGCTATTATTTGAGTGTGGTAGGATTGACGCAGTTTGCTTCGTCGCTACCGAAGGAATTGTCGGGCGGGATGAAACAGCGGGTGGCGATCGCCCGCGCCCTCGCTTCTGAACCTAAAGTATTATTAATGGATGAACCTTTCGGCGCCTTGGACATCCACACTAAAGAATCGATGCACCAATTCATGCTCGATTTGTGGCGCCGCACTCAGATTACAATCTTTATGATTACCCACGATGTTGAAGAAGCGGTGTTTCTTTCCAATCGGATTTATGCTTTGGGCGCTCGTCCCGGTACAGTGAGAAAGGAAATGTCGATTAATTTGCCCGATCGCACTCCCAGCGTTAAACGCCACACCAAATTCCACGATTACCGCGACGAACTCATGGATTTGATGCGGAAACACGGACAGGAAGCAGTTGCAATGGCTGCTTAAATAGAAACAGGTTTGTATTTGCACTTTTTGGGCGGGCTCTCCTGCCCACCCCACAAGAAAACTCACTCTTTGTGGAACGGGCATCTTGCCCGTTCTTGAGAATGGTGCATGATGTAAACGGACAGGAAGTAGTTGCAAGGGCTGCTTAAATAGAAACAGGTTTGTATTTGCACTTTTTGGGCGGGCTCTCCTGCCCACCCCACAAGAAAACTCACTCTTTGTGGAACGGGCATATTGCCCGTTCTTGAGAATGGTGCAAGATGTAAACGGACAGGAAGCAGTTGCAATGGCTGCTTAAATAAAAATAGGTTAATAGTTGCACTTTTTGCGCCTGCGCCAAGAGTTTAACGACCAACCTAAGTAAGTGGAAACTTAACATCTTGCACCCTTGTCAATTACCTATTTAGGAACGGGCAAGATGCCCGTTCCACAAAACTCAATTTTATTGTGGAACGGGCATCTTGCCCGTTCTTGAGAATGGTGCAAGATATCAGTGGGAATAAATATTACTTTGGGAGAGGGCGGGTTTTGCCACTACAGAATACTATTGTTGGTTTCGCTGACCTACCCAAATACATCAAGAGGAACTTATGGTGCAACTATCATCCACCGACCCAAACTCACAAATCGATTCAAGCCTCGTATTAATCGAAGAAACCGTACCGGGCGGCGCGTACTGGTCGGGAGTCATCAAGCGGGGAAACACCCTGCGAATCACCGATTTAGAAGGCTCTCGCGGCGTTTCCATGCTGTGCTACAACGCCGACAATGCGATCGAACGTTTCAACGCAGCAGACACCGCCAAAATTCAATTCAACGCCTTTCTCAAACAAGGCATGGTGATCTACACAGACATGGGACGCATCCTATTTTCCATCACCCAAGACACCTCCGGCTGTCACGATTTGCTAGGAGGATGCAGCAACGCCATTAGCAATGCCAAAAAATACGGCGAAGGAGACTGGAAAAACTCCCGCGACAACTTCCTCAAAGCCTTAAGTCGCTGGGGATTGGGCAAAAAAGATATCATGCCCAACCTCAACTTATTTACTCGCATTGCCGTCAAACCAGACGGCACGATGGAGTTTCGCGAAGGCTGCGAAAAACCGGGAAGTTTTATTGATTTGCGAGCCGAAATGAACGTATTGACCATTATCTCTAACTGCCCCCACATCCTGCATCCGGCTTCAAATTACGATCCAAAACCCATCCAAATTCAGATAGTGAAAACCCCCCCACCCGCACCAGACGACTTGTGCCGCACCGCCAACCCGGAAGCCGTGCGCGGCTTCATCAACACCGATGCTTTGTTCGTGCAATAAACACGATTCCAGCACTCAATCTTGTCCGCAAAAATCTGCGGTAAAAAACTCTGCACTTCCATCACAAAAAGTGAACCATGACTGCAACTACCCAACAAATCCTCGATCCAAAAACAGCAATTTACAACGAAGTTTTACCAGCCAGACATCCCTGGGCTCGCGTCATCAAAAAAGGACAGATTCTCCGGATTGTAGATTTAGGCGGAAATCAAGCAGTAGATTTTTTAGTTTACAATGCCGATGACCCTTCCGAACGCTACAGCGCCCCCGATACGATCGTCAATCAAGGCAACATCTTTGTCACTACAAACAGCCAACTCATTTCCAACGAAGGGCGAGCCATGATGACCATAATTGCTGACTCCTGCGGGCGGCACGATACCTCCGGCGGCGCCTGTAGCTGCGAGAGCAATTCAGTGCGGTTTGGACTAGATAAAAAATACCAGCACGCCTGCGTTGAAAATTTCCTTGCCGCAATTCTTCCCTACGGTTTGGGCAAACGAGATTTAGTCAGCAACATCAACTTCTTTATGAATGTTCCGGTTAGCGAAGACGGCACACTAGAAATTGTTGACGGCATCTCCGATCCTGGAAGTACAGTAGATTTGCGAGCCGAAATGAACGCGCTGGTTGCTATTTCTAACTGCCCGCAAATGAACAATCCTTGCAATGCTTACAATCCTACACCGATTCAGTTGATAGTTTGGGATTCCGTCTAATCTAATATACCCGCCGCCATCTATTAGAATCCGCCGCCAGGGGGACGCTGGCACTATTGTTAGCGCCCTTCCCAATTGCCCCAAGAGACTTGCATAGCATTCCCAAGCTTTCCTATCTGGAAATTATCTGCGTTTATCTGCGTTCATCTCCCTTACATCTGCGGTTGACTTATCAATCAAAGATTCATACAAATACCCAAATGTTTAACAAAGTTTTGATTGCAAATCGCGGTGAAATTGCCTGCCGAATTATCCGCACCCTCGATCGCCTCGGAATTGCTTCGGTAGCAGTATATTCAGAAGCCGACGCCCGCGCCAAGCACGTTTTCGCCGCCACCGAAGCCGTTTGTATCGGTGCAGCCGCCGCAGCCGAGAGTTATTTGCGGTTCGATCGCATTCTCGAAGTTGCGCGCCAAACAAAAGCTCAAGCTATCCATCCGGGTTACGGCTTTTTGAGCGAAAATGCTGAATTTGCCGAAGCTTGCGCCAGCGAAAATATTGCATTTATCGGCCCGACTCCGAGTCAGTTGCGCTGCTTTGGATTGAAGCACACCGCGCGGGAAATAGCCGCTGCAAATCAAGTGCCCCTAACTCCCGGAAGCGAACTTTTAGCAAGTTTAGAGGATGCCCAAAAAGCCGCTGGGGCGATCGGCTATCCGGTGATGCTCAAAAGTACCGCAGGCGGCGGCGGCATCGGTTTGCAGGCTTGTTTTGGCGATCGAGATTTGGCAGAAGCATTTGAAAAAGTACAGCGTTTGAGTCAAAGCAATTTTAAACAAAGCGGCGTTTTTTTAGAGAAATACATTCAAACAGCCAGGCACATAGAAGTCCAAATCTTTGGAGATGGCAAAGGAAATGTCATAGCCTTGGGCGAGCGAGATTGTTCGGTGCAGCGGCGCAATCAAAAAGTAATAGAAGAAACCCCCGCCCCTGGTATTAGCGACGAACAGCGAAATCAGTTGTACAGTGCAGCAGTGCGGTTGGGAAAAGCGGTAAATTACCAGTCAGCCGGTACTGTTGAATTTGTATTTGATGTCGATGCGAAACAGTTTTATTTTTTGGAAGTTAACACGCGCTTGCAAGTCGAACACGGCGTTACTGAAGCTGTCAACAACATCGACCTGGTTGAGTGGATGGTAAAACAGGCTTCTGGGGATTTGTTCCCCCTGGAAAAGTACCGCTATCGGCCGCAGGGACACTCAATAGAGGTGCGAATTTATGCGGAAGATGCCGGCAAGAATTTCCAGCCGAGTTCCGGGTTGCTGAATCAAGTTGCGTTTCCTGAAAACGTCCGCTGCGACAGTTGGATAGAAAGCGGCACGGAGGTTACTCCTTTTTACGATCCGCTGCTAGCCAAAGTAATCGTTTGCGGGGATAATCGAACCCAGGCGATCGTAAAACTAAGAGCTGCTTTAGATGCCAGTGAAATAGCGGGAATTGAAACTAATTTAGATTACCTCCGCCAGATTTTGGACGATTCCAGATTCAACCGGGGCGAACTGAGCACGCGCTTTTTAAACTCTTTTGAATACGCACCTTTAACGATCGATGTATTGGATGGGGGAACCTACAGCAGCATTCAAGATTATCCGGGGCGGATCGGCTATTGGGATGTTGGCGTCCCGCCTTCAGGGCCGATGGATCATCTGGCATTTCGATCGGCAAATCGTTTAGTAGGAAATCCCGAATCGACAGCAGGATTGGAATTCACAGCGACAGGCCCAACTCTGCGCTTTAACGCCGATACAGTTATTAGTTTGACTGGTGCAACTATGAAGGGAACGCTAAACGGCGACCCGGTGCCGTTTTGGACGGCAATTCCCGTAAAAGCTGGCAGCATTCTCAAGTTAAAAACCATTCAAGGCGGCGGCTACCGCACTTATTTAGCAGTCAAACACGGCTTTAATGTCCCCGATTATTTGGGCAGCAAATCAACTTTTGTACTGGGCAAATTTGGCGGACACGGGGGCCGCACGCTGCGTCCGGGAGATGTGCTTAAACTGCTTCAAACTGCCACTCTGGAAGCGGAAAGATCTTTGCCTCCGGAACTAATTCCCACCTACAGCAATAATTGGGAAATCGGCGTTTTGTACGGGCCTCACGGCGCGCCGGATTTCTTTACTGAGTCAGACATCGAAATGTTTTTCTCCACAGAATGGCAGGTGCATTACAACTCGACGCGGACGGGCATTCGGCTGATCGGCCCGAAGCCCACTTGGGCGCGTCAAGACGGAGGAGAAGCGGGTTTGCACCCGTCTAACATTCACGATAATGCTTACGCGATCGGCACGATCGATTTTACGGGGGATATGCCTGTAATTCTCGGTCTTGACGGCCCGAGTTTGGGAGGTTTTGTGTGTCCTGCTACTATTGTGCAGTCGGAATTGTGGAAAATCGGGCAACTAAAACCGGGGGACAGCATTCGCTTTCACTGTTTGAGTTTTGGTGAAGCTTTGCAGCAGGAATTAGCACAAAACAGGCAAATTGCTACTTTTTGCTTGCCTGTTTTTCGGGAAAATGCGGAGGAATTGCCCGCTGTTCCCGCTTCTCCAATTTTGCACGAGATTCCCGAATCTCCGGGACAGGTTGCTGTTACTTACCGTCAAGCTGGGGATAAATATATTCTAGTGGAATACGGCCCGTTGGTGCTGGATTTAAATTTGCGTTTTCGGGCGCACGCATTGATGGAACAGTTGAAAGCAAATCCGCTGCCTGGTGTTATCGAATTAGTGCCGGGAATGCGATCGCTCCAAATTCACTTTGAGGGCCGCCAGATTTCGCAACAGCAGCTAATGCAGGCGCTGATTGCGGCGGAGGCGGAACTTCCGGCGATCGAGGATTTGGAAGTGCCGGCGCGAATTGTGCACTTGCCTTTATCTTGGGAAGATGAATCGACACTGTTAGCCATTGAAAAATATATGCAGTCTGTGCGATCGGATGCACCTTGGTGTCCCAGCAATATTGAGTTTATTCGCCGCATAAACGGGCTGGACAGCATCGAACAAGTCAGAGAAATTGTATTTAATGCTAGCTATTTAGTGATGGGTTTGGGAGACGTTTATTTAGGCGCGCCCGTCGCAACTCCCCTCGATCCGCGCCACCGTTTGGTTACTACTAAATACAATCCCGCCCGCACTTGGACTCCTGAAAATGCAGTTGGCATTGGCGGCGCGTATTTGTGCGTTTACGGGATGGAAGGGCCCGGAGGTTATCAATTTGTCGGCCGCACGGTGCAAATGTGGAATCGGTTCAAACAAACGGCGGATTTCCAGTCTGGTAAGCCTTGGCTTTTGCGCTTTTTTGACCAAATCAGATTTTATCCGGTTTCTCATGAGGAATTGCACCGCTGTCGGGAAGAATTTATTGAAGGGAAGTTTAAATTAAAGGTTGAAGAAATCACTTTTAAGTTGAGAGAATACAATCAGTTTTTGCATTCTATTGCGGGCAGTGCGGCTGAGTTTAAAGGGCAGCAGCAGGCCGCATTTAATGCAGAGCGCGATCGCTGGGCCGCCTCCGGGGAATTTGAAGCTGAATCTGCCGCAGAAGCCACATCCGCTGGGGCTTCTGAAACAGCGGCGGAGGTTTCTTTGCCGATCGGCTGCGAGGCAGTTGTCGCTCACGTTTCGGCCAATGTTTGGCAGGTGCTGGTTAATGTTGGAGATGCGGTTGCAGAGGGCGATCGCCTGTTAATTTTGGAAGCGATGAAAATGGAAATTGCTATTACTGCTGATGTTGCGGGCACTGTTGCCCAGTTGTTTTGTGAAAAGGGGCAAACGGTGACAGCCGGACAAATTCTAGCGGCGGTTCAACCCAATTAAAAAGTCTTGGACGCAGACATTCTATCTGTAGGGTGTGCACTGCACCCATTGCTGTTAAATTAAGCCTAAAATGCAGATACCTGACGCTGGCGGTAGGACTTGGCAGTACAGGGCTGGAAATGGTAGAATTGGCATGGGAATTCTGAATTACTTGTCAGTTGGCTGGTGATATTGCTAACAGTTATGGTTTAGGCAAACCACAGCGTAGTGCGATCGAATATTCTCAGGAAGAAGTTGGGCAGCCAATATCGAGGAGTCGTTCTTTCCCAATTTTAGATATTACAGGTAATCAAGTCTTGCGCTGGATGAACTTTGTGCAGGGTTTTCAACTAATTCAATATAAACATCCCTTCTATGAGGCTATAAAGATGACAACCATACCTAACGAACAAACAGCGATTATCCGTACAGAAAGAGGACTGACTATCGCAGGTACGCGCATCACGATCTACGACATCATGGACTATGTGACGGCTCAATATCCGCCTAAGTTTATCAGAGGATTGTTTGATCTGACAGAGGAACAAATTAACGCAGCTTTAGCTTACATTGAGAAAAATCGCGCCACCGTTGAAGCTGAGTATCAAAGGGTTCTTAAGGAAGCTGAAGAACTGCGGCTGTACTACGAAGAAAAAAATCGCGATCTGATTGCCAGAATTGCCGCCCAGCCACCAAAACCTGGTCAAGAAGCTATTCGAGCAAAACTTCAAGCAGCCAAGGCCAAGTTTAAGTCTCAGCCATGAATTTTTTAGTCGATCATAATTTAAGAGGACACGCCGTACTTCTCTCAGGTAGCCTTTTGAGTAGTGGCTGGCTGGATTGGGTATTCATTCGATTTATCACCTTTGATGAAATGAGCTTGCCGATCGATAGTGACGATCGGGTAGTTTGGCAGTTGGCTCAATCAAACCAGATGATTTTGTTGACAGCGAATCGGAGTATGAAGGGCGAGAACTCTCTTGAACAAGTGATGCGGGAGGAAATTACTTCTACATCATTACCCGTGATTACTATTGGGGATGCTGACCGCTTGTTGAATGACTCTGAATATCGGCAGCGTTGTGCAATTCGTCTGGTTGAAATTGTACTTGATATTAATACCTATATGGGTGTGAGTCGGCTTTTCATCCCATGAAGCGGGGTCGAGATTGTTCCAGAAGTGCGATCGCAATTTGATTGCCACTAAATGTAGTGTTTAAAAAGTGATACCCATGTTAAAAGAATTAAAAACCATTACTCTTGCAACTCTTCTGGTATTAGTAACAGCTAAACTGGGTTCTACTGCACCTCTACCAAGTCCTAATAATCAAGGGGATTATACGGGAAGATATTATCATACTTATTGGGAAGTAGTAGACCCAGACCCAAAGGGGTTAAATTGTCGTATGAGTTCTTCTTTTGAAGAATTTATGCGTATTGACAACAGCACTCCATTTGATGTTTTTAATTGGTCTGTAGTTGGTGTTTTAAAACAGGGACAGCGTTTTGAAAGCTTTCCTGGTAATGCTGGTGTTACTTTCCTGGATACCAGGGGTTTACCTTGGCTTTTTGTAGGAAAAAACTACACTGCTGGTGCGGCGCAAGGTTGTTTTATTCGCGCTAATAGTCAATTTGTCAAACCAATACAGATGTCACCAACCCGCGTACAACCTCAAGCGAGTCAACCGCTCACAAGTTCGACAGCACTACCGATGAAGCTTGGTTTTGACGAAGGATTTGGATCGATTGTAGTACCAGAAAGCGATACCAGAGCATCCGCCTATGGAGGACGCTTAAGGCGATATGATGTTCACATTGCTAAAATGTTTGAAGTCACTCACTTTATGTGTCAGCAGGGAAATTTAACACCCGGTATTACTTGGAATTACGAGGCTGGGGGTGGCACGATTAATATGGGAAGTTTTGTAATAACCTGCCGACTTGCTAATCAAATAGCTAGTGCCTATGGTTTAGGTAAATCGGAACCTACGAATATTACTTTTTCGGCTGGTGAAATCGGTCGCCCCGATGTCAGAAGTTTCAACATTCCTATCCTAAATATTACAGGTGATAAAGTACCACGCTGGGTGAGTTTTGTGCAGGGATTTCAGCCAGTGAGGAGGTAGGATCATCGCATTTGTAAGATGTAGGGTGTGTCATAAGTAAAATTATTCTTTCATCTAAAATCAATCTCAATTTGACGCACCCTACATCTAAGCTTGTGATTAAACTGGTTAAAATGGCTAATTCTGCTATTGAAGCTCGGCCTCCTTAGCTAAAGGTTCGATAACACTGCCTCAGGGCAAGTCCTGTTATCCAATTGGAGATTTATTTTCCCTGACGCATCGTACAAGTGCTAACTTGTAAGATGTTAGTGCGATCGCTGCTGGAAGTCTGCCGACGTTAAGTTAATATTGATAATTTTTGATTTGGTTGTAGAGGCTCACGATATGGATACTCAGGAACTTTTAAATCATTACCAAACAGGCAAAAGGGATTTCTCTGGTATTTACTTAAGCGATACCGATTTGAGTGGTGCTAATTTGACTCGTGCTAATTTAAGCGGTGCTAATTTAAGCAATACCGATTTGAGTAGTGCTAATTTGAGTCGTGCTAATTTAACTTGTGCTAATTTAAGCGGTGCTAATTTGTGGGACACTGATTTGAGTGCTGCTAATTTAAGCGGTGCTGATTTGTCGGACACTGATTTGTCTGGTTCTAATTTAAGGAGTGCTAATTTATGTGATGCTGATTTGTCGGACACTGATTTATCTGGCGCTGATTTGTTTGTCTCTTATTTGAGTGGTGCTAGGTTATGTGGCGCTAATTTAAGCGGTGCTAACTTATGTCGTGCTGATTTCTCGGACACTGATTTATCTGGCGCTGATTTGAGTAAGCTGATACGCAGCTAGATTGTATAATATAAATATAAAATAAGCGATCATTAGTTATAATGTATGCCAGCCAAAAACCATCTATCTCAAAATCAAAAACAGAGACTCATTAAACTCTTAAAAGAGTCTGACGATAATTATGTGAGGGAAAAGGTTCTAATTTTATTGCTAATTAATGACGGAAAAACTTATCGAAAAATTAGTGAATTTATGGAGATTGCTTACACAACAGTAGCTTATTGGTCAGTTCATGGCGACCCAGATAATTTGGATAGTTTTTTAGATAAAAGAAGCCCAGGGAATTTTCGCAAAGTCACTCCAGAGTATGAACAAATATTGATAGATACAATCGACAAAGCTCCGGAAGAATATGGATATGAGTTTGGGAGATGGACGGCAGCTAGACTAGCAACATATTTAGAAAAAGTCACAGGAATTAAATTGAGTAGTTCCCAGATATCCAGGATACTACATAAAAAAAAATACGTTTATATTTGGGCTAAATATAGTTTAGAGGATCAACAAAATCCAATTGAAAGAGAAGCATTTAAACAGAAGCTATCGGAGTATTTAAGAATAACTAAACAAACACCAGAGCTTTTACAGGTATGGTTTTGGGACGAAAGTGGATTTAGTTTACGAGTGATAAGAAGAAAAACTTGGGGTAAAAAAGGTCGTCGAAAGAAAATCACAGGTCAAAGGAGAAGAGGCAGAGTAAATCTCATGGGTGGGTTGAGATATCATGACAAAAAAAGGTTGAATTTTGTGATAAAAAAAGGAGATTCGGATACGTTTTATGAGCAAATAAATGCCTTAAATAATTCGCTAGTTCAAGAATGGAGAGAACTGGGTAATCAAGGTGAAAATTTTGCCGAATCGGGAATTAAGATTGTAATTATTCTAGATAATGCTAGTTTTCATAAAAAGAAAGACATTCTAAGTAAAATATCAGCCGAAATGCCTTATATTATTTTAGAATTTTTGCCAGCTTACAGCCCCGATTATAATTTGATTGAATTGGTCTGGCATTCAGCGAAAGAATATATAGCACATCGCCTATTTAAGTCAGTAGAAGAATTGTCTGAATTGCTACATAGATTATTAAATGAAGGAGAAATGGTTATTAAATGGGATAGAAACATCAAAAATAAAGGCAATGCTATTTTATCCGGTTTAGTTGCGTAGTAGCTTAGTGCTGATTTAAGCGGTGCTAATTTAAGCGGTGCTGATTTGAGTAGTGCTGATTTAAGCGGTGCTGATTTGAGTAGTGCTGATTTAAGCGGTGCTGATTTAACAGAGGCCAATCTTGAATCCGCGAATCTCCAAGGGGCACAACTCATAGCAGCGGATCTCACAGATGCAAATCTTGAAAGAGCATATATAAAACACGCGAATTTTACAGAAGCTTACCTCACCAATGTAAATCTGAAATTAGCCATCTCTGAACCGAGAGCAACAAACACCAGGTGGACTCAGCTAGAGTTTAATTTTACAGATGCTAATATTTCTAAGCACACAAAAATACAGGGCATATTAGCTGAGCTGGGAAAAAGTTTGGGTTTTACAGTATGGATTGCTAGAAATGACCATCGAAATAAATATAAAAATCAAGAACTAGGAAACTTTAGCTCAAAAACCTTTCCTTTAATAGTGCCTCAAGATTTTCCTCAAAAAACTGAGAAAATTATTCAACTGATAGATGTTATTTGGTTCCGAAAAGAATTTCAGCAAATTGAAGCAGCTTTTGAGGTGGAATGCACTACGAGTATTTACTCAGGCTTGCTGCGAATGGCAGACCTTTCACTTTGTTCAAAACGTGGGTTGTTTGGATATAATGCTCCTGATTTTCATTGCTATACGGTTATTCCTAAAGCAAGGAAAAGGAGTTTTGAAAAACAGTTAGGCAGACCCACATTTCAAGAGCATCAAATCTTTCAGCTTTGCAAAGCAATTAATATTGAAGATATAGAATCCAAGTGGGAGAGTGACCCAAATATTATTCAGAAGATATCTTATGGTTTGGGTCAAGATGCACCCATCAATTGATCGATTGGTAGCTACTTACCTCTTGACCTGATAATGGAGCGATACTTTAAACAAAAAGCGCCCCTATTTCTAGGAGCGCTTGAGGTTAATCAAAAACTAAAACTTAGCCGTTGATAGAAGGAGCAACCATTGCTACGGGAGTTGTTTCACTAGCAGCCAAGTCGAGAGGGAAGTTGTGAGCATTGCGCTCGTGCATTACTTCCATACCCAAGTTAGCGCGGT